>DASRNC010000214.1:0-4491 GCA_035647595.1 Bacillota bacterium
ACAAAATGTACAGGTAGATGCCCTTGTGATGTTGGTATCTACGAGGCCTGCCTGCATGAGCTGCAATCTGTTAGCAGCCCATAAATCTATATGATACTTGTCACCTTTCTCTTCTATTAAATCGGTTGCATGCTCTGGGTATGCACTTGTAAAGTGGTCCGCAACCGGTTTATCCACTTCAAAGCAACAGCGCCCAATAGATGGGCCTATTCCTGCAAGACAATCTGCTGGGTCTGTACCAAAATGTTCCTCCATAGCCCTTACAGTCTTCGCCCCTATTTTACTAACAGTCCCACGCCAACCCGCGTGTGCTAGCCCGATGGCCTTTACTTTTGGATCAACAAAATATAAGGGTACACAGTCAGCATAAAATGTTACTAGGGCAAGACCGGGCTTGTTTGTTATCAGTCCATCAGTTTCTCCTATGCCGGAGTCCTTGGCAAAACCTTTGGCTAAATCTGCTTCGCCCACAACTACTACCTTGTCCTTGTGGACCTGGTCAGTAAAGACAAGCTTGTCTGTGGAAATTCCCATAGCTGAGCAGATGATTTCAAAGTTTTCGCGGACATTCTCTGGTGAATCCTTGCGTTTGAATCCCAGATTGAGGCTTGTGCATTGTCCTGTGCTAACTCCGCCTAATCTAGAACTAAAACCATGTTTCACTAATCCTGTTTGGCTAAAGGATGGTATAGTATAGTATTTAAGATCATCAACTCGGTTTTCTTTAAATCCTGATTTTAGCATGTATACCTTCTCCTTAACATTACTGACCTGCCCATATTAAAAAGGAAGCCATATGGCTCCTCCTTATTCTTCGTTCAAAAGCTTATTTAATTCATCCATAAAGGTGTTTATATCCTTGAATTGCCTGTAAACAGATGCAAACCTAACATATGCAACCTCATCTAAATCCTTGAGCCTGTCCATCACTAGCTCGCCAATTCTCTCACTTGTAATCTCCTGGTCCAAGCTATTGTATACCTGCTTTTCAATGTCTGCAACTGCATCATCTATAACCTTTTTAGGTACAGGCCTTTTCTCACATGCCTTTAAAACCCCCGATAGTATCTTGTTACTATCAAATGTCTCACGTCGCCCATCCTTTTTGGCTACTAGTATGGGCACATTTTCTATCTTTTCGTATGTAGTAAATCTTTTGCTGCAGTCCATACATTCCCGCCTTCTCCTGACAGTTGACCCTTCGTCAGTAGGGCGTGAATCTATAACCTTGCTATCGGTATAATTGCAAAACGGGCACTTCATAGAAAATACCTCCACTTAATTCATATACCCATTATATTACCTCAGCTAAATTTAGTCCAGCACCTAACCGTCAGTGCATTCGAAATGCATTATAGGTAGCGCTTACCCTCAATATCTACTAGTATGACGTCATCACCTATTTTTTTTATTCTCTCCCAGGGTATCACAATGTCGTCCTCGCTTTTAAGCAAGCCCATCCATTTACTTGACCCAGGTACTATAATTGCACTTATCCTTCCCTCAATTAAATTAAATTCCATATCTATAATATTGCCTAACCTTCGGCCATCCCTTATATTGATAACCTCTTTAACCCTAAAATCTGATGACTTGGGCACCTTTTAACACCCCACAATAAAATATATAATCTCAATTAATCCTATTCAAGCTCAGGCCAATAAATGCATGTCCAAGAGTATTGTGTACTTTGGCATAAGGGGACATAAAATAGATGAAAGGCAATACTTTTGGGCAAATAAAAAGACGCCTATCTAGACGTCCCTATCTTGCACAACTGCTTCCACGATTTTAACTTATATATGCTTGCGCATATGACTCAAGGCTGTTTTTTCCAGACGTGATACCTGGGCCTGGGAAATACCTATTTCATCTGCTACCTCCATCTGGGTCCTGCCTTCGAAAAATCGCAGGGTTAAAATTAGTTTTTCCCTATCGTTTAGCTTTTTAAGAGCCTCCTTTAGGGCTATACCCTCCACCCAGCTTTTATCCTGGTCTTTCTCATCGCTGATTTGATCCATCACGAATATAGCATCCCCACCATCATGATATATTGGTTCAAACAATGATATAGGGTCTTGAATAGCATCCAAGGCAAAAACTACATCTTCTCTTGGCATATCAAGTTCCTTAGCAATCTCTCCTATAGTTGGCTCCTTTGAGTTTTTGTTTATGAGCTTGTCTCGTACCTGGAGCGCTTTATAGGCAATATCCCGCAAAGACCTGCTGACCCTTATAGGGTTGTTGTCCCTCAAATACCTTCGTATCTCACCTATTATCATGGGTACAGCATAGGTTGAAAATCTCACATTTTGAGTCACGTCGAAATTGTCTATAGCCTTTATCAACCCTATACATCCTACCTGGAATAAATCATCAATATGCTCTCCCCTATTGTTAAATCTCTGTATTACACTCAGTACTAGCCTTAGGTTGCCCTGTATAAACTCCTCCCTGGCCTTGTCGTCACCTGCATGCATAAGTGAGAACAATTCCATCATTTTATCATTGCTAAGAACAGGTAATTTGGAAGTATTTACACCACAAATCTCAACTTTATTCGTCCGCATGCTCTTCTCCTCCATCTGTTTAAGTTCATAAGGTCATAGGTAAAATACTAAAGTTCTTAACAAGTAACCTAACAACTAACCCTCATTGAAATTATTGCCTCAGACAGGGGTATTTATTCGCCTAAACCATACGACTTATTTCCTTTTTGAGTCTTATTATAATCCTTTTTTCCAGCCTGGAAATGTAGGACTGCGAGATACCAAGCATATCTGCTACTTCCTTTTGTGTCTTCTCCACGCCATCATTTAGGCCAAAACGCAGCTCCATAATACTTTTTTCCCGCAGGCTTAGTTTGTCCATAGCTAGATTTAAAAGCTCCTTATCTACCTCATTCTCTATATATTTAAAGACCAAATCATTTTCTGTCCCCAATATATCCGATAGGAGTAGCTCGTTTCCGTCCCAATCAACATTTAAGGGTTCATCAAAGGATATCTCAGATTTCATCTTTCCATTCCGCCTTAAATACATAAGGATTTCATTTTCTATACAACGTGATGCGTATGTTGCAAGCTTTATATTCTTCAGGGGATTAAAGGTATTGACTGCCTTTATAAGGCCTATAGTCCCTATTGAGATCAAGTCCTCTACACCTATCCCCGTATTTTCAAATTTCCTGGCTATATAAACAACCAGCCTAAGGTTCCTCTCAATCAGGGTGGATTTAACAGATATATCGCCCTCACCTAACTTGCCGATAAGATTTGTTTCCTCCTCAGTCGTCAGGGGTGGAGGCAGGGCCTCACTACCACTGATATAATTAATATACAAGCGTTTAAGTGAGGGTATAATTGAGAGAAGCTTGATAAATACAAGTCTAAGGCGCAGTCTAATTTTTCTAAACACTGGCATTGTAAAACCTCCTGCTATGGTAGTATTTGTGGCTGTATCAGCGCATTGTACTCGTTGTCCGAAGTAAGTTTTTCATTACGTATACCAACAATCACATCCTTAATAACCGCCCATCTTCCATCTATTAATATACTCGCCTTGTCCGGCCTATATGCTACAATAAGCCCACTGCCGCTGACAGTATAATAGGGGATGAGCCTAAACCGGTCTGCCCAAGAAGAGCTGGTCAACCTATTGGTATAGCTTGTGTCCTTTAAAAAGACCATCTTGTCAGGCCGACTGCATATGTGCTTGACATCCTGCGGCAGTATTTGCTTTATGAGACCATATTCCACAACCATAACAGGGCTCTTGCTGACAGGATCATGTAGCTCGTTGCCCGTATCAAGTAAGGCATCCAAACTAATACTGTTGCCGTCAAAGCAAAGTTCAATCTTATAAATCAGGCTATTGATATTGATCCTTCTCAGTAATATAGGCCATATTAGACGGTAAAGCATGATTATGAGAACAGCTGAGTATATTATTAGCCTTAGGGGAAAGTCCTTTATAAAAAATATACCCTTGTCTATCATGACTTCCTTACCTGTAAAATAGAGCAAGCCGAAGGCAGCACCACCTAATAGGAATGTAATCCCATAGAAGAAGCCTGAAAGCTTTAAAAAATCCCTTATGTCACATATCTTATAGGCTGTTAGTACCATTAATATGGATAAAATTAGCTTGGCTGGTAGATAGGACAGGAAGTTATAGCCTGGTACCAGTAAAAGCACAGCATAAAGAGCCCCAATTCCGGCAGAGCACCACAACCTCCAAATAGGCGAGGTGTTTTTTTCTATCCTCCATACAAGATATAGGAGCAAAAAATTCACAAGGGTATTATTAAGCCATATCACATCAATATACCTATATTCCACCATCAAAAACACCACCCCTACCCTGGCCAACCCCATTTGTCCATATTATACAATAGGGACAATCAGAATAATGTAAAACGGTGCTCCTAAAAACAAAAAAATAACGACAATAAAGAGTCTTTATTGTCGTTATTACTAGCTTGTTTAATAT
>DASRNC010000215.1:0-3811 GCA_035647595.1 Bacillota bacterium
CTTCAGATATGTATTCACCTTCTTCATCTTCCTCTGAATAAATAACCTGTGTGCAACTAGGACATATTATATCGTCATCGCCATCGTCATCTAACATATCGTCATCAAAGTATACGGTTTCTAGACAGTGGGGACATTCCACTTCTATATACCTTAGATCATCCTTATCATCAAAATCAAAGCTCTCAATATCATAAACCTCATCTTCAATATGTGACAGGTCTTCGTCTATTGTTTCAACATATTCATCAAGCTCTATTTGAGTAGTTTCCAACTCTACTATTGATTCGGCCATGTCATCAAGTATATCAATGATATTTACAAAGAGCTTTCCCTCATTGGAGTCTTTGTCATAACCCATCCCCTCTACCAAGCCACGTAGATAGGAAACCTTTTGATCAATTCCATACATGCGTATACCTCCTAAATATAAGTTATATGTAAAATTATGTCCACTATACTCGTTCCATATACTCATTTGTTCTTGTGTCAATGCGAACTATGTCCCCTATATCAACAAATAGGGGGACATGGATAAGTGCCCCTGTCTCAAGCGTTGCTGGTTTTGTGGCACCTGAAGTCGTATCACCCCTTAAACCAGGCTCAGTTTCTGTAACTTCTAATTCTACAAAGTTGTCAGCTTCTACAGAAAAAGCCGCTCCTTTAAAGAACTTTATCGTTACATTAGAATTTTCTTTGACATAGATAATAGCATCCTCTACCTGTGAATAATTAAGTGGGATTTGCTCATAGTTTTCTGTGTCCATGAAATAGTATAGGTCTCCGTCATTATAAAGATATTGCATTTCCTTAGTTGCTATATGAGCCTTAGGGAGCTTTTCACCCGGACTGAAGGTTTTCTCTAATATACTACCTGTTATAATGTTTTTTAGCCTAGTACGGACAAATGGAGAGCCCTTTCCAGGCTTGACATGTTGGAAATCAACAATGGTGTATACTGAATTATCCATTTCCACAGTAACACCTTTTCTAAAATCACCTGCTGAAATCATCGGTGTATCCCTCTCTTTCGTATTTATGGTTCTCAATACAGCTATTATATAATAATAAGGTCCTTTTTGGAAGTGACTAAGTTGTCATAACCATCCTTAGTTATAAGGACAAGGTCCTCTATTCTGACACCACCAAGGTCAGGTATATAGATTCCAGGCTCGATTGTAACTACCATTCCTGGCTGGAGGGTCTCTGCCCCCTGGGGTGAGAGCCTGGGCTCTTCATGTACATGTAGCCCTACTCCATGTCCAAGACCGTGACCAAAATTAGGACCATAGCCATGGGTAGTAATATGGTCTCTGGCATGTTTGTCAACTAGCATGCATGATATACCAGGTCTTAGTTGTCCAAGGGCTTTTTCTTGTGCCTCTAAAGTAATCCTATATATCTCCTTTAACTTATCTGCTGGTTCACCTATAGCCACAGTCCTAGTTATATCTGAACAATAGCCATTTACAATGCATCCAAAGTCCAGGGTAAGGAAATCTCCATCCTCCAGCATTCTATCTGAAGGCTCTGCGTGGGGTAATGCTCCATTGGGTCCTGAAGCAGCAATGATGGGAAAGGCAAGGCCCTCGCTACCGTTCTTCCTAAGGTAAAATTCTAATTCTAAGGCGACTTTCTTTTCACTCGTACCACTTTTAATAAAGTCTAACAGATAGGTAAAGCCCTTGTCTGCCAGTGCAGCGGCTTTCCTTATATTATTTACCTCATCTTCTGTTTTTAATATTCTTAATTTAAATATTTTGCCCTCGTCCGGTATTAAGTCAAGAAAGCTAGCCTTTTTAGCCAAGTTAGAATATTGTTTGTATGTTAGGGTGCCGTCTTCAAACCAAAGACTATCCACTTTAAGATCTGTGCATGTTTCGCTTATGAAATCAAAGGCCTTAGTGCCTGGTGCGTCAATAACCTCAAAACCAGGTGATTGGGACTTTGCTTGCCTTATATACCTAAAATCTGTGATTAAGTATTTCTTGTCGGCTAATATTAGCAACAAGGCATTTGAACCTGTGAAACCAGAAAAATATCTTATGCTTTCATTTTGTATAATTAAAGATGCTCCTATATTATTGTTCTCCATTGCATCTTTTAACTTGTCAATAGAATATATCACTATATGTCCTCCAATTTGTTGTCGCTTATTTATTCTTTTGCTTTTTTAAAGTAGTCTACTGCTAGAAAATAACCTTGGATACCAAGTCCGACAATTTGACCCCTACAGGCTCGTGCTATAACTGAACGATGTCTAAAGCCCTCTCTTTTATGTATATTTGTGATATGGACCTCAATGACAGGTAGCCTATATGCTTCTATAGCATCATGTAGCGCATAGCTATAGTGGGTTAAGGCGCCTGCATTTAGTATTATACCATCATACTTGCCTATGGAGTCATGGATTTGGTCAATTAGGTCTCCTTCTGAATTTGACTGGTAGCTATCAAGTCCTATACCCATTTGTTTAGCATAAGCGCCTAGCTGGTTTGTAAGCTCTTCTAGTGTATTGGGTCCATACATAGATGTATCACGATGTCCTAAAAGGTTTAGGTTGGGCCCGTTTATCATCTTAAGCTTCATAAATATTAGAGTTCAATTGTCCCAGACTTTTGTCATGGGAGGAGAACTCCATTGCACCGCCTTTCTATCTCTTAATATAGTATTTTTATAATATAAATTTCTAAAAAAACTATGTAAAAGCTGAATCTAAAGCCTACCTATATTAAGGTACTATCATATATTTCTCTAGCTATTTCAAGAGGAGTTTTCTCATCAGTATGGACTATAAGATGTGCAAAATCGTAAAGCCCCACCCTCTCATTGTATAGCCTTGTTAATGTTTCTTCGAAACTGTCATTAGGAAGCAGGGGTCTTTTAGCTGAGCTTTTTAACCTATTAATGATAGTCTTTAGGTCAGTTTTCAGTGCTATAGCAATACTGTTTGATTTGATAAGCTTAGCATTTGCTGGATCTTTTACTATACCTCCACCTGTTGCTAGTATCTTTTGCTTGCCAGCTAGTGCATTCTTTAAAACATTTACTTCAAGTGTCCTAAAATACGATTCACCCTTTTTACTAAAGATATTCTTGATAGATGTTTTTTCTTGGCATTCAATTAGATTATCAGTATCATAAAAGGGAAGGTCTGTTATATGGGACAATGTTTTACCAACCGTACTTTTACCAGTACCCATAAATCCAATTAAGACAATACTTTGTCCCAAGTGTAGGTTGGTTTTTTGGAAGTCTTCCTGCATCTTATCTTCTCCTAGCGACAACTCGCTCTAAAAGTCTAATGAACCTAGTACCAATAAACTCCTTGCTATCTAAAGGGTCTACAAGGATGGTGAATAATCCCGCCCTGTTTCCACCAAGAACATCAGTAAATATCTGATCTCCTATTAATAGGGTTTTTTCAGGTATGGCAGTCAGGGCCCTTAATGCGCCCTTAAATGCCCTACTAAAGGGCTTGCCTCCTTTTGGAGAAGCAATTACGCCCAGGTCAGCAGCCAGCTTGGATATCCTAACCTGTCTATTGTTAGAGAGCAAGCATATGCTATAGCCGATTGATTTTATGTCTGAAAACCATGCCTTTAATTTATTGCTAGGAAGGTGGTTGTTCCACCTAGTTATCGTGTTGTCAACATCAATAATAATATGTCGGTAACCCTGACGCCAAAGATTCGAAAAATCTATATGGTAGATAGAGTCAAGCTGCATATCAGGTTTTAGGACCTTTAACATGGAATACTCCTTGCATAATCAATGATTTGTACTAGTATATCTTATAAAAATATAGTAC
>DASRNC010000216.1:0-3173 GCA_035647595.1 Bacillota bacterium
TCTATAAAGCTAACAAGTCAATGATAGGTATTGATGTGGGGACCACTCAGGTTAAAATAGTTCAAATGAAAAGTAGTGGCAAGCTAAAAGCATATGGCATAGGAAATATACCAGAGGGACTAATAAACCAGGGTAAAGTGGAGGCTGCAGAGCCATTTACAGACATGATAAAGGATGTATTGAAAAAGAACAAAATTAAAGGAAAGAGTTGTGCTCTCTGTCTCTCCAATAATGATGTTATAATCAGAGAACACAAGCTCCCCATTATGAATGATAAACAAATAAGAGACAATATCCTACACGATATCATCTCATACTTACCGCTAGAACCGACTGAGTATTCTATAGATTATAGGGTGCTAGAAGAAATAAGCTCAGCAAAAGGAACAAATGAATACAGGATAATGGTTACTGCTGCTCCCATCAACCTTATTCAATCCTACATAAAAGCCTTGAGAAAGGCTAGGTTAAATGTATTATATGTTGATGTTTCTGCTAATTCAAAGGAAAAACTTTATAACTATGTAATGAACACAAGCGGCAAAACTACAAATGGGAATGTATGCTTTATAGATTTCGGAGCATTTAAGACCGATATAGTCATGCTTAACAATGGTAAGTACAACCTCCACAAAACAATTGTCAGCGGGGGAAGTAGTCTAAGTGGTGTTATCGCAGAAACAATGGATGTTGATTTATTTACAGCTGAAGATTATAAACAAAGAATCAACTTTTTTAGCAGTAAGGATGGCAATAATTATAGTCAGGTAACCAATTCTATAGATTATCTCCTTGTAGACATAGAGCGAACAATAGAGTTTTTTAAGAATAAAAACAATCAAGAGGGTATTGATCATATATACTTGAGCGGTGGCGGAAGTCAGCTACTAGGGCTTGGCACATATATAGAAGACCAGCTTGGTTTAAGGGTCTCCCCCATTACAGAATTACTGCAAAATACATATACTAGCAAAAGTCAAATGCCAGATGAAATGTTCCTATTAAGCGATGCAATAGGAACGACGATAAGGGGGGAATGGTAGTAATGAATCTAGATGTTAACTTACTTCCAAAAAGTAGCAAAAAATTAGGTGGGTTTGATGCTTTCTTGCTTTTTATCATCATAGTTGGCGTATTACTAATAATTGCGTTTTTTGGATTCTACACACCTATAAACAATAAGACAACACTAGAGAATCAAATAGAGGACAGAAAACAGGAATTGACCATAGTAACAGCAAAAACTAAAGAATACACTGATTTGGTCAATAGAGTATCAGCTCAAACCGATAGAAACAAGACTATTGTATCATTAAAGGATAACTACATATTGCAATCGGCTGTATTAGAGGACATAGAACTTTCATTGCATAGGGATATTATTTTGACAAATATAAGTCTCACCCAATCTAGTATAGATATAAAGGGTGAATCGAATGACTATGATACTATAGCCCAGTCAATAGTCAATTTAAGAGAGAAGGACTATTTTGTAGGTGGGAGTTTTAAAAGTGTAGAACTTGACTCCGAAGAATTATACACATTTGATATGAGCATTAGTGTAGAAAACCCTGAAATCCATGAAGTAATTGATGAAGATGATATAGAGGGTAATGAAGAGGAGGTCGAGGATACCGATGAAACTGAGTAGACGGGAATTGTTTTTACTAATTTCAGTGCTTGTAATTGCTGCTGGCGCTCTTTACTATACGCAATTTTTTACACCAATCAAAGAAGATATAAGTACACTTCAAGACGAGTCAGATGAATTGATGGTACAGATAAATAATCTTAAGATGCAAAATAACAGGATACCTGCATTAAAGGAAGACCTTTCGACCCTCGAACAAGATTTTGAAGAGCTTACAACTAGCTTTCTTAAGGGCTGGGATGAACCTTTATTGCTTGTATATTTAGAAAACATGATTGGAAATACAGCTGTAAAAGACAGAACAATGTTTTACCTAAGTGATCCAAGAGAATATTACAGCTCAGGTACAATAGACCTTGAATTAACTACAGACTATCATAGCCTAAAGGATATTATTGTAGAGCTAGAGAACGCCCCATACTACAACAAGATTCAGTTTATAGAGGCTAGAAGGCGTTCAAGTTACGAAGATTTAGAAGTCACGATTAGTGCTGTATTTTATACATTAGATGACCTAGACTTTATCCAAGACGAATATAGCTTTATGACCGACAGATATGGCAAGGACAATATCTTTAATTAGCATAAATAATAGTTGCGGGAGAAGATGATGGAGATAACAAGCTCTACTAGCATTGTAGGACTCATTGGACATCCTGTAGCCCATAGCCTATCGCCAAGAATACATAGTGCCCTTTATCAGAGTATAGACCTTGATTTAGCTTATTTAGCCTTTGATATACTACCAGGAGACCTGGCAGATTCTATTTCAGGCATGCTGGCACTTGGTTTTAAGGGATTTAACGTAACTATCCCCTATAAGGAGAGCGTTTTAAGCCTAATTGACATAGTGGACCCTTATGCCCAACAACTAGGGGCTATAAACACAGTAAGGATAGGTAATGGACGTCTATTTGGTCACAACACAGATGGTGAAGGCTTTATACAGGCATTTAAAAGGGAAAATATGTCTATAAAGAATAAAAGTGTAGTAATAATCGGTGCTGGAGGCGCTGCTAGGCCTATAGGAGTATATATGGCCAAGGAATCCCCAGAAAGGATAGCAATAGTCAATAGGACCTTTGAAAAGGGGAAGATTCTAGCCCATCTTATTAATGATGTGACAGGGTCGCAAATCGCAAGTCCAGTAAGCCAGATACCTGAAAATATGGATATCATAGTAAACACAACATCACTAGGGATGTGGCCAAATATAAGGTATAACCCGATTTCTGGTCTTAGCTTAAGTCCTGAAACGATAGTCTGTGATATAGTCTACAATCCAAGGATGACGGCCATGCTAAGGCAGGCAGTAAGCTCAGGTTGCCAAATAGTCGACGGAACAGGCATGCTAATAGGGCAGGCCCTTTCTTCTGTCCAAATTTGGACAGGCAAACCAGTAAAGGAAAAGTACTGGCAGATAATGCAGGAGGAGCTAGATAAACTATGATAGCAGTTATTGTTTTTTTGTTGGGCTTAGCCCTAGGTAGTTTTTTTAATGTATGTATATATCGTATACCAA
>DASRNC010000217.1:0-3367 GCA_035647595.1 Bacillota bacterium
CATATACTCTTCTACACCCCAAAAGCAACCTCCAGCCAGAACAATTTCCTTCATAAATATCAGCCTTTCTTATGTCTTTAGTTTAGTCTCTATGCATATATAAATATCATACCCACCAGTACAAATCCTAAAACGCCCAGAGCAGGATAAAACCATTGTACTATGTTAGAAAACCCAAAAAGACATATGAAAAGTGCCGCAGCACATATTACTACAGCAGGTATATTGGACTGGGTTTTAGATTTCTCCCTTACAAGTGTATCTATAGAAAATAAATTGCCAATGGCTGTTGAAAATATCTCCATCCATATTATGACCCCATAAAAAATCATAAATGGCTTTCCCAAGCCATCTACTATTAACATTATGGGAATTTCTTTATTAAAGACATCTGGCACATAATAAAGCATAGAAGTATGACTGGCAAGCATAAGTAATCCCAAAATACCTCCACCTAAAACTGATCCAATATAAAGTGACTTAATATCCTTTACTGCTCCTCCTAAGGGGGCCAATACTCCAATTGATAATATTAGATTGAAGGACGCATATGTTATTGCTGTTTTAAGTAGTGGAAAGACTTGGCCTGCTGAAATACCTCCGCTTACAAGTGTCTTGTTATTAGTTGTTAAAACATTGAGCAGCAAAACAAGGGTAAAGATAGTTATAAAGGGGACTATTACGGAGTTGGTTGCTAGTATACCCTTGACTCCTAGTAGGGATACAATTAATGTACAAGTGGCTATAAAAAAAGCACCTAAAATATATGGTGTGCCAAATAGCTCATTAGAAAGGGCGCCGGCTCCTGCAAACATGGCACCACAAATTAATATATAACTTATGGCTAGGTAGATGTTTACCAGTGGGGACACCGGACCAAAAACGTGATCTATGAGCAAACCAAATGATGGTGCGTCAAGTCTTCTACTTAGGACCAGTATTTTTCTCCCAACTACTATGAATAATAGGGTGGTCACTCCTATTGCGTATACTGCATTGTAGCCGTACTTGGTGAAGAACTGTAATATCTCTTGGCCTGTAGCAAAGCCTGCTCCAATAACAGTGCCTACATATGCCATAGCTATTTTTATGCCATCTAATACACACTGCCTACCACTTTTCATAGGTAACCCCCTGCAATATCTCTTTTTACATACTATTGCAAAGGATACAGGCTTATGCTCAAAAGCTCTCTGTCGGTCTACTTATTCTTTTACTGCTGCAAATAATGTCCCATAAGGATCGTAGTTTATATCTAGCCTTAGCACATCGCCTGCCTTAATACCCTCAGGCAATATACAAAGGGGCAACTTTAAAGAGTCACCGCCCTCAATATAAACAGCATCAACCTGCTTGTTCTGAATTCCCAACACTTTTACCAGGCTTTTCATAAAAAAACTCCCCCCATTTTGCAATTCACAGGTCCGAAATATTTTTATCTTTGTTGGAACTTTTCATCATGTATCCAAAAATAATATTTAAGCTTGAGTATCCTCAAGTGCTAACCTTCCTAAGGCATCCTCTATATATAGATAGTTCTTTTGCAGGGTGGAATAAGATACTCCATAATATTCAGCCAATTCCTTTTTGTTCATGCTTATACCTGCATTCAGACAATAGTAAAGATCTATAGCAGCAGCCCATCCTTCAGGCTTTCGTATCCTGGGTATCCCTTGGCTATACCAGTAGTGTAATATCTGGTTCCAAATAGCTTGTATTTCGTCTTCTACCTCTCTAATATTTCGGGTCATCATACAATCAATTGCTATATTCGGGATGTTTGCATACTTGGGGTCATCAAAGACATATTTATTGTCAATTGATACATTTATTTCTAAAATATCCCCATCCACCATCGCCATATAGGGTTCCTGTGCATCTATCTGCTTCAGTAGGGCCAAAGCGTGCCTTATAGTGGACTTATCCTCGTTGCCTCGAAGTATATACTCGCGAATAAAACCCTCAGCCAACCTGTCATCAAATGATGCAACAAGGTCTAAAATATCTATTTTAATAAAAGGATCGTTTATATCCAACCCCCAAGCCAGTAAATTATACAGACTCCTGTTACCCTTCCATTTGCTCAAGAGCTCTCTATCAGGTGACTTTATTATGTCGTTTATTTTCTGTACCCTATTAACTATTTCATCATAGGGCACCTGAAAATGATATGGCAGCTCCATGTGTTTTGTACTTCCCTTGTTCAAATCCATAGCTAATCGTCTATAATAGGAGCTTATCGTATTACCGGGACTAATCTTTTCTATCTTGTTCCAATAGTAGAGGGCTTTTTTGTAGAGTTTAAGGTTAAAAGAAGACACAGCCATGGAATGTAATATCTTTATGTCATAGGGCTTATACTGTATAAGTCTTTTTAACAGCTTGTTTACCCTTTCATGTTGCCTCATCTCACATAGCGTAACTACTATTTTGTGCAATTCATCGGGATCCTCTGTTGGAATATCCAATACATTTTCAATATATTTATGGCTATTTTCAATGTCCCCCTTTTCCAGGTGGAAAATAGCCAAATTGCAGTTGGCATGAACATTTATTGTTGATTCCTCTATTATTTCCTTACTCATGTGTATTGCCTTTTCAAGGTCCCCAACACAATAATATGCAAGTGCAAGGTTGTTTCTAGCAAATACCAGGTCCTTATCGCTATCAACTACCTTCTCCAGCAACCTTATGGCTTTTTTAAAATCGCCCCTGTCAAGGTGTATTTTCCCTTTGGCGGCGTCGGCTAATTGCCTTGCCTTAGAATCATCTAGCTCATCTATTATTTCAAAGTAGTATTCCTGGTTTTGCAATATTTCAAGCAGGTCTGCTGCTTCGTCGGCATAAAGGCCAAGACCATCCGCTTCTAAATATTTTTCAAGGCTCTCCTCTGCTTTTTCATATTCCTGTAAACCCAAAAAATTGCATCCCATGCCGAAGTAACACTCATAGTAGGTTTTACTCTTGTGCAATATTGAAAACAATATCTTATTAGATTCATTGTAATAGCCCATTTCTGTAAATACTTCGGCCAGGTCCAATGAGTATTCTATGTTATCGGGCTCCTTTTCAAGGGCCTTCCTATAATAATTCAGTGCATTTATATAGTTATTATTCTCTATGCTTTTTTTAGCCTTACGGTAAAAGAAATCCCCCTTCTGTTCAAAGGGTAATACTTTTTTTAAAGTGTTGCTAAACAATTCTCTAGCCATACTCCCCTCCCGCGGTCTGTAGTATAGCTACATTATATCACAATGTACTATTTGGCTCTAGTTTTGGCACATTTATTTTTTTGTTTACTGTCTCCTATTTGCAGTCTCAAGCAATCTAGAAAGTTCGTCTCCGTTAAAATGATACTTTGTACTGC
>DASRNC010000218.1:0-3437 GCA_035647595.1 Bacillota bacterium
GATATTTGATGCCTTGGAGGGTAAGATAATTGAAGGCATAGAGGAAGAATACCTTGTGAGCAAGACTGGCTATTCTAGTTTGATAGAAAATTGCCTCTACGTCGACGGAGAGAAAATGAACTTGAATCTTGCATTAAGATATAAGGAATTTGAAGATGCTACATATATTTGGCTGGGCACACCTGTCATCTTCTCATCGTACTAGGTACATACAAAAAAGGATCACATAATATGTATGGAGGTGGTTAGTAAAATGCCTGGCTTTCTAATATCCAATAGCGGCCCACTCACGGGTCAAGTAACAATTAGCGGTGCTAAAAACTCTGTTTTACCTATCATGGCAGCATCACTGCTGACAGATGATACAAGCATTTTGAATGATATTCCAGAACTTGAGGATGTGGAGGTTATGTGTGAACTACTGACACATTTTGGTTCAAAGATAAGCCCAAACGGCAAGCAGTATACAATAGATAACAATAAAATAAGCAATATGCCTGCCCCCTACGAGCTGGTCAGGAAGATGAGGGCATCATTTCTCGTTTTGGGCCCCATACTTTCCCGATATGGGAGCGTGAAAATATCACTACCTGGAGGCTGTGCCATCGGAACGAGACCAATTGATTTGCACCTAAAGGGTTTCGCAGCTCTTGGAGCTGATATTTCCCTAGGGCACGGTTTTATTGAGGCCACCTCCGACAAAAGACTGAGGGGCAATAGTGTATACTTAGACTTTCCCAGTGTCGGTGCTACAGAAAACATTCTTATGGCAGCAGCCCTGGCAGAGGGACAGACCATCATAGAAAATGCAGCAGAAGAACCTGAAATAATTGACTTATCAAATTTTATAAATTCAATGGGTGGGCATGTAAGAGGGGCTGGAACGGATACTATCAAGATTAATGGTGTTGACTCCCTAAAGGGGTCGGCCCATACCATAATACCAGACCGGATTGAGGCGGGAACCTTCATGGTAGCCGCTGCCATCACCGGAGGAGATATTCTACTCAACAATGTTATAGGCGACCACTTAAGACCTCTTGAGGCAAAGCTAAGGGAGGCAGGTATAAACATATGCGAGGAGGAGGGCGGCATGAGGGTCAGGGTGGAGAGCCCCCTTTCCTCAATAGACTTAAAAACACTTCCCTATCCAGGCTTCCCCACCGATATGCAGGCACAGATGATGGCCTTGAGCTGCCTACTACCAGGGACCAGCATTATAACTGAAACAGTTTTTGAAAATCGATTCATGCACGTGAGTGAGCTAAAAAGACTTGGAGCAAATATAAAAATAGAGGGTCGGAGTGCAGTTATTGAAGGTGTCGACCACCTAATGGGTACCGACGTCAAGGCTACGGACTTGAGGGCAGGCGCAGCCCTGATTCTAGCGGGACTTTGTGCTAATGGACAGACCAGGGTATCGGATATTTATCATATTGACAGGGGCTATGAGGCTATAGAAGAAAAGCTCAGGGCACTTGGTGCCAATATAGAAAGACTAGGATAATAGTTCTAAAAGGCAGAAAATACTCATAATATGAAGGGTATATTTATAGGAATTGAGGTGCCTTTCTTATGCAACGTTCCACTATTGTAAGAATCATTGTCTTTGCTTTATTTATTGTTATTTTACTTTCTATAATAAAGCATATATCGGAAAAACCAGAAGGAAGTACCGACAATGATGGCCCGGATGAAATAATCATTCAAGCCATTAAGCCCCCTACTAAGGATATAGACATTACTATGTACAATCATAGGACAGGTGAGCTTGATGACATGTCTTTAGAGGACTATATTATAGGGGTAATTGCGGGGGAAATGCCTGTCAGTTATGAAATGGAGGCCTTAAAGGCTCAGGCGGTGGCAGCAAGAACCCTGACCGTCTCTCAAATGAGGAGTCTTGGTGGTAGGGGCTGTAGCCAACACCAGGGAGCTGATGTATGCAGCTCCTATGCTCATTGCCAAGAGTGGATTTCCAATAATACCATGGTAACTAATTGGGGCGATAATTTCGATGGTAATCTGGATAAGGTTAAACAAGCAGTATATAGTACCAGGGGAGAAATCCTTAAGTATCAGGGAGAAGCAATCGAGGTATTTTATTATTCAACTAGTAATGGGAAAACCGAGGACGCCGGAGAGGTGTTTTCCAACTCACTTCCCTATTACCAGGTAGTTGACAGTAGGGGAGAGGAGAATGCACCAAGGTTTTACGGGAGCGTCACCTATACCAATGAGGAGTTTGTAAATATATTTGCAAGGAATTATAAGGCTAATCTTAGCGCAAGCAAACTCCAAGACCAGATTAAAATCAAAAGCTATACCGATAGCGGTAGGGTCCAGACCATAAGTGTCGGTGGCGTGACTATGAGGTCGACGGAGTTTCGCATAATCTATGGTTTAAACTCAACTGATTTTGAACTAAGCTTTGGCAAGACCTCTGTAACTATTAACACCAAAGGCTTTGGTCATGGTGTCGGCATGAGTCAAGTGGGTGCCAACATGATGGCCAAGGAGGGGAGCACATATGATGAGATTTTAAAGCATTATTATCGTGGTATTAGCATTGACACCTATTAAATAATAAAAGCTTAGTATATTTGGGCTCAAACTCCATTAAAAAGCACTCTCTTAGTATTATTTTCCTTATACATGGTGAAAATACTAATGGAGGTGCTATAAATGGATAAGGAACCCTTTAAAGACAGAGTAAAGAATGCATTTACGAAAAAGAAGGTCAAAGGCTTTTTTGACAGGTATGGTTTTTATATTGCCCTATTTCTTTGTGTTTGTATAGTGGGGGCAACGGCTGTTTTTGCCAATGGCAGTCGTGCTATAAATGAACCTGATAAACAAGATGTCCAGGCAACAGACCCACCCAAGGCTGAATACAAAGGCATAATAGGTGGACCTGATGGCAGGTTAACAAGTAATGAGGATGACAAGGGCCGTCAGTATGAGGGCGCCACTGACCTTGGGCTGGCCGACCCTGACAAGGAAGCAAGCCAAGACCATAAGGCCAGTGACCAAGCTGGGGATCCTATAGGCGAGCAGGTAGGAGACGATAGCCAGGCAACCTCTGCCTCAGGTGAACAGAAGCTTGATCTAGCTATGATTATGCCCGTAGACGGAGACATCCAACAGGCCTATACCAGTGAGGATGAATTAGTCTTTAGCCAGACCCTGCAGCAATGGTCAGCCCACAGGGGTATAGATATCAGTGGACCTATAGGTAGCGAGGTAAAGGCTGCCCTAGATGGGACTGTTGAGACCATAGTTGAGGACCCACTAAGGGGTATAGAGATTAGCCTAAGGCATGAGGGGGATATCACCACTATTTATACTGGTGTTTCCACATCAGACATGGTAAAGGTAGGGCAAGAGGTTACACAGGGGCAGGTTATAAGCGGCATTGGTCAGACAGCAGCCTTTGA
>DASRNC010000219.1:0-2178 GCA_035647595.1 Bacillota bacterium
CTATATATACAATAGTCCTGTGGATAAAATTATATGGGACGTTGGGCACCAGACCTATGTACATAAAATATTGACTTCTAGAAGGGATGACTTCCACACCCTGCGCTCTTTTAGAGGCATCAGTGGTTTCCCTAAAAGAAAAGAAAGTAAACATGATATTTTTGAAACAGGGCATAGTAGCACATCAATTTCAGCCGCCCTAGGCTTAGCTCGTGCAAGAGATATAAAGAAGGAAGAATCACATGTTATAGCAGTTATAGGTGATGGAGCTTTAACCGGCGGTATGTCCTTTGAAGCACTTAATGACGCTGGCCACTCAAAAACCGACTTAACTGTTATCCTCAATGATAATAACATGTCCATATCCGAAAATGTAGGTGCATTGGCTAAACATCTTACAAGAGTCAGGTCAGACCCTAAATACAACGTATTTAAAAAGCAAATGGAATCAATGCTTACCGGTTTCCCTTTAATAGGTAAACACATGGCGAGAATCGTTGAAAAGCTTAAGAATAGCTTTAAGTACTTAGTAGTACCAGGTATTATATTCGAAGAGATGGGCTTTACATATATAGGGCCTGTAAACGGCCATGATTTTATGAGTCTAGCTTCTACCATGGAACGTGCAAAAAAAATGCAGGGTCCTGTTTTAATACACGTGTTAACACAGAAAGGAAAAGGCTATAATTACTCTGAACTTCACCCAAACCAATATCATGGGGTATCACCCTTCGACCTAGAGCTTGGCTGCCAACCAGACAAGCGGGCTGGTTTAACCTATTCTGCTGCATTTGGCAAACATTTATCAGTATTGGCCAGGGGCAATCCCAATATAGTAGCTATAAGTGCTGCTATGCCGGATGGTACCGGTTTAAATGAATTTAAACAAGAGTTTCCCGATAGATTTTTCGATGTAGGCATAGCTGAGCAGCATGCAGTAACAATGGCCGCAGGACTCGCCGCAAATGGCATAAGGCCTGTAGTGGCCATATACTCTACATTCTTGCAAAGGGCTTATGATCAGATACTACATGATGTATGCCAGCAGAACCTGCCTGTTGTCTTTGCTATTGACCGTGCAGGTTTAACAGGTGAGGACGGGGAGACACACCAGGGTGTATTTGATATTAGCTACCTACAGCAAATACCAAACATTACAATTATGGCTCCTAAGAACACTTTTGAACTACGAAGTATGTTAGAATATTCGCTTAGAATGGATGGTCCAGTAGCTATTCGATATCCGAGAGGCAGAGGAGGCCTTTCAGAAAGTCTTGGCAACAACACTATCATGGGAAATAGTTGGGAAGTCATCCAAGATGGGCGGGATATTGTCCTATTAGCAGTAGGATCGATGGTTGATTCAGCCCTTGAAGTATCTAGACTTTTGTTGAAAAAAAATGTACAAGCTTGTATTATTAATGCAAGGGTAGTAAAACCACTTGATACCCCAATGCTAGATAAACTTGCCCTTACTAATAAATCGAACTTGTGGGTTACAATCGAGGACAATGTATTAACCGGAGGTTTTGGCAGTAGCATTAATCAGCATATTGTATCAAATAAACTCGATGTGCAAGTGATTAATTACGGTATCCCTGATAAATTCGTCGAGCATGGCTCTGTCAAATTATTGACAGAAGACCTTGGCCTCGATCCTGACAGCATGGCTAGATATTTATACACAATCCTAGACAAAGATAGGAAGGAGCATGTGTGTGCGAGCTTCAAATAAGGAACGTCTTGATGTAGTACTAGTAAATAAGAAGTTTGTGGCAACAAGAGAAAAAGCTAAACGGATGATAATGGCAGGGCTGGTCTATATAGAAGGTAAAAGGGCGGACAAGCCAGGAACATTAATAAATCCAGAGCTTGACATAAGAGTAAAGGAAGACCCCAACCCATTTGTAAGTCGTGGCGGAATAAAGCTAGCCAAGGCTTTAAACAAATTTGATTTTCCTGTTGAGGGCGGAACATTTATGGATATAGGAGCTTCTACTGGTGGTTTCACCGATTGTTTGCTTCAAAATGGTGCAGCAAAGATATACTCTATCGATGTAGGATATGGACAGCTAGCATGGAAACTAAGGCAAGATCCTAGAGTTATAATTATGGAAAGAACAAATATACGTAACATAAGCAAGGATGATATAAACGATAATATAGATGGTGTAGTAG
>DASRNC010000220.1:0-3780 GCA_035647595.1 Bacillota bacterium
ATATTATAAAGTGCATTATAGGAAAAAGCCTATACATTAGATACATCACAATCCCGCTTAAACCGTTTTTGTTGTGACAGCTATAGATAGACATAAACTTAGAATAGAGAACAGGAGAAGGGGAATACATGATAGAAAAGGAATTCGTCATTGACAATGAGGCCGGATTACATGCTAGACCTGCTGCCACGCTGATAAAAGTAGCTGATACTTTCAATTCCGAAATAAGGATAATCAAGGGCAACAAGATCGGCAATGCGAAAAGCCTATTGTCAGTCTTAGCCCTGGGGATTTTCAAAGGCAATAAGATACTTATCCAAATAGACGGTTCTGATGAGATTTCTGCACTTTACCGTATAACTAGGCTTATTGAAAACAATTTTGAAGAAGAATAAATGACACTAATACTGCATATATACTTGGGACACCGGTAACAGGTGTCTTTCCTTATATGACTTGAAATATTCAGATAGGTAGGTCACGATAAACAGAAATAGAGGAGTAGAATGGGTAAAGATAAGGGTACTTGGGGGATTGTTTTGAAGGTGTTGGTCTTAGTTATAATACTGGCTATTGTGCTAGAGATTGGACTATACATATTTGTAGCAAGCTGGAGCAATAATGAAAGTCCTGAAAGGTCTGATCTTATACTGGTCTTGGGATGCAAGATTCATGATGATAGGCCCAGCCTTTCTTTACAATATCGACTTGACAAGGCAATTGAGCTTTATGAGGCAGGCTTGGGAGATTGGATCATTGTTAGTGGCGGGCAGGGTGCTGATGAAGTCATGGCCGAAGCTGAGCTTATGAAGCAATACCTTACTAACAGGAATATACCAGAAGAGGTTATTTTCAAAGAAGCAGAATCCACTTCTACGTGGGAAAACATAAATTTCTCCCTATCAATTATGGATGAAATCGGAGCAGAATCCGCTGTGGTAGTTACCAATGATTTTCACCTATATAGGTCTGTAACCATGGCAAAACGAGCAGGTATAAAGGCAACAGGTGCACCCGCGCCCTCGGTAGACTGGCTCAAGCATCCTAATAGGGTTAGAGAGACTTTAGCTATAGTAAAGTTTTGGGTTTGGGGCAAATAATTAAGGGGGTTCACATGGATTTAAGTATTATGAATATACCACTTACACTTATTAACGGACTAATTACACTTGCATTTTTTATACTAGCTGTAATATACTTTTTTTTAGAGGCCAGGGTGGCTACGCTGGCAAGCGTGCGCCGCACCTTATTACTTAGTCTTACGATTACCCTAGTCAATATTGGTGTAATCCTAATGACACGGTATATTATTGTCTTCCCTGAGTCAGAAATCTACAATTTAAATTCTAAAATTTTCATGATTATAAACATACTGACCGCAATGTTTGCCTTTTTTGAATTAATATTATATATACGGTGTGGACAGCAATTTGCACAACAAAAAGGGCTAGCAGGGAGTTCTTATATAAGGGGAGAGGGGATGTTTTCGAATATAGATTGGAAGCTTGTTCTAATACCAATGCCCTTCTTTTTCATATGGACATATTTAGTGTTTCATTTTCTGGATGCACAGCCCACAGAGCTGGTATATGCTCTAACTCCAGTCCACAATGATTATAAGACCTTTATATACAATATTTTAAATGCATCGATTCTTGCTCCCCTACGGGAAGAAATAGTTTACAGATATTTTGCCATGGGCCTTTTTTACAGGTGGTTTGGTAGGGGGAAGAAAGCGGTTGCAATTAATATCCTAGTTACCAGCCTTATATTTGCATTTGCCCATTCAGGAGTTATAATTAATGACTTGGTCAAGATTCTGCAGATCCTGCCTTTGGGATTAGCATTTGGATGGATTTATCACAAAAAAGGGCTGGGGAATGCAATACTTTCTCATTCAATATTTAACACCATAACAATTATAATTTCGTTTGTAGTGGATGCGATATATTAGCCTTATACAGTTTGTGGGGGATTATTAATGGATACCAGAAGAACCAGACGAGATATACTGACTATAGTCGCCGTATTTGTGTCTTCTATTATAATTTTGACAGCTGCTGAGCGACTTGAGGGATATATCTACACAGTGTTCAACACACAGGAGTTTCTGTCCTGGCACCTGATGCTAGAATTGATAAGCATTATTATGTCAATTTGCATATTTCTTGTGGGCTATTTTGCCCATGAGAGGAGCTACCATCTAAAAGAAATTATACTAGCTTCTGTTTTTTTATCCGTAGGCCTATTGGATACCTTCCACACCTTGTCCTATAAAGGGATGCCGACCTTTTTTACACAATCATCGGCAAATAGGGCCACAACATTTTGGATAGCGGCCAGACTTACAATGGCAATTGGCATGCTTATAGCAGGTACAGTAGACCACAAAAAGAAGGTTAGGGTTAGTAAAAACATTTTTTTAATACTGCCGCTTTTGTGGAGCTTTACTGTATTTTATCTTGTTACTTATCATCCAGACTGGTTGCCTTCAATGTTTATAGATGGACAAGGACTTACTCCGTTAAAAATAATTCTCGAATATACAATCATGCTAATACTAGCAATAGGAATGATATTGTTTGGCAGGACCGATTTTAGAACCCAGCGCAGCAAGGCCTACCTATATATTGTTATAGCACTCCTGATCAGTATTTTTAGTGAAAGTGCATTTACCATGTATACAAGCGTATATGATACATACAATATGCTGGGCCATATGTTCAAGATTGTGTCCCATATTTTACTATTTAATGCTCTTTTCGTACTCAATGTACAAAGGCCTTATACAGAGCTTAGAAAGGCGGAAAGGGAGCTTTCACGCTATGCTGGCAACCTTGAAAAACTCGTAGAGGACCGTACAGAGCAGATTGCAGCGGCAAATGAAAAGCTCCTACAGGATTTAGATTACGCCAAGAACATACAAAACGCCTTACTTCCGGCCAGTTTTCCAAATACAAAGAGCCTTGAGTTTGCAGCCAAATACTTCCCGTGTGAGCGGGTAGGTGGAGACTTTTACAATGTATACAAACTGGATGACGAAAATTTCGGTATCCTCATAGGGGATGTGGCAGGGCATGGTGTATCTGCTGCTATGATTACTGTTTTCATCCATCAAAATATCCATGTCAGAAGGGTTTATGAAGACGGTAGTATCAGGGTTTTGACACCAAAGCAAGTCCTAACAAACCTTTATCACACATACAATAAGATGTCCTTCCCTGATGAAGCATATACTGTCTTGTTTTACGGAATATTCAATACCCAAGACAAGACACTGACATACAGCTCTGCCGGACATAACATGCCCCCCTTGATACTGAAAAGCAACGGAGATGTCAGCATAATCGACCTGAAGGGCCTACCCATATGCAAGCTAGGCCGATTGGTGGATGTATCCTATGAAAACAGCCTTATCAGTATGGATAGTGGGGACAGCCTTATTCTGTATACGGATGGCCTTACCGAGATTGACCGAACAGCCCCTGAACGCTTTGACGAACAAAACTTAGCTGAATTTATTCGAGGTATAAAGGATGCAAGTGCAGAGGAAATTGCCGATAGTATATTGGACGCCTATTATGCTATATTGGGTGACGAAAAAACACTTGATGATGTAACATTATTGATTGCAAAAGCATTATAGGGGTTATAAATATTTAGTAATAACTCTTATCCTAGGAGGAAGGGTAAAGACAGCGCTTATAAAAGATTAACCAGGAGGTATACTTATGAACAAAACTAGTGAGTTTTTAACTAGGACCGCCGTACTATTAGCAC
>DASRNC010000221.1:0-8009 GCA_035647595.1 Bacillota bacterium
GATATAACTATGCCAATTGCGCGGATTGCTGCCACTAAAATGAAGGACTATCCCTTGCCCTTGCGCTTGTCCTATATTGGCAGCGTGTATCGGTACGAGGAACAAGGGCAGACCAAGCAAAGAGAAATTGCCCAAGCAGGCATAGAGCTACTAGGCTCACAAAATCCAGAGGCCGATGCCGAAGTTATAGCCCTTAGCATAGAATCGCTATTAAAGCTGGGCTTATCCGGTTTTCAAATAGATATTGGCCAGGTGGAGTTTTTCAAGGGCTTGGTGGAAGAAGCGGGACTAGATGCAGGCCAGTCGGAGGATTTGAGGCACTTGATAGATCAAAAAAACAGTCTTGCACTAGAAATGCTACTAAAGGAGCTGGCCATCCCTGCTGACACAAAGAATAACCTATTGCAAATTCCAATGCTTTTTGGAGGTGGAGAGATATTAGACTATGCTAAAACACTTGCAAAGGCTGAGCGCTGCAAAAATGCACTTGAAAACATAGGCTTAGTTCTCAGGATGCTAAAAAACTATGGATTATCTGAATATATAGCGATTGATTTAGGGATGGTTCAAAGTCCAAATTACTATACAGGTATTATTTTCAGAGGTATGATTAAGGATATGGGCTACCCCATATGCAGTGGTGGTAGGTATGATACCCTTGTTTCAGAGTTTGGCGTAAACTTGCCTGCTACAGGATTTGCTTTGGAAACCAAGCGGTTGCTACTAGCTTTGGAGAGGCAGAAGGGTCTGGACCCATCACCGGCTACTGATTTGCTCTTTGTGTTTGATCCTATGGAGGATAATGGTGGCTATGACACAATAAAAGAGTTAAGAAGCAAGGGCCAGCGTGTTGAGGTTTTCCTGCCTGAGGAAAATGGGCGCACTGCCAGGGACTATGCTATAGAAAAAGGGATTAAGAGAATTGCCCAATATAGTGGAGGGCAACTGGAAGTAATCACCATTTAAAGGGGAGTTGGTCTAAATGATAACAATTGCTTTAGCAAAGGGTCGTTTGGCAGACCAAACACTGAATCTACTAGAGCAGCTTGGTATTG
This sequence comes from Bacillota bacterium, assembly GCA_035647595.1. GTDB lineage: Bacteria > Bacillota > Clostridia > Caldicoprobacterales > DTU083 > UBA3906. Next base: position 1,056 of record DASRNC010000221.1, read on the forward strand.
ACTGTGATGAGATCAGGGGAGGGTCTAGAAAGCTAATATTCACCACCAATGATGGCAGCATAAGGTTTATCATGGTAAAACCTAGTGATGTACCAGCTTATGTGGAATACGGTACTGCTGATATAGGTATTGCAGGTAAGGACACCCTACTTGAGGAGGGGAGGCCACTTTATGAGATGCTGGATTTAAAGTTTGGCTCCTGTAGGCTCGCTGTGGCAGGATACGCTGACAGCAAGAGTGCAGGCATTACCAATTCTCAGACCAGGGTGGCTACTAAATACCCAAACATTACACGCAACTATTTTGCTAGCAAGGGAGAAAATGTAGAAATTATAAAGCTAAATGGTTCAGTGGAATTAGGTCCATTGACTGGCTTGTCTGATGTGATAGTTGATATTGTTGAAAGTGGCAGGACCCTGGTAGAAAATGGACTAGCGGTCTTAGAAGAAATATGTCCCATCAGCGCCAGGCTAGTAGTCAACCAGGTTAGCCTAAAGACCAAGCATGATGAAATCAAGAAAATCATAAACGGGTTAAGGGACTTATTGGAGGAGGAAGCAGATGATTCGGGAAATTGATGGTAGGGGCAAGGAGATTCCATGGATTCGAGAAGAGTTGAACAGGCCCTCCCAGCTGGAGGCAGAGAAAGAGCTTGGGACTGTACTCTCCATAGTTAGGCGTGTAAGAGATGGTGGGGACACTGCCCTCCTAGCCTACACCAGTAAATATGACAGGGTAGATATATCAAGACCACAGGGGATGCGTGTGACAGCAGAGGAAATACAAGAGGCTTATGATAAAACAGATAAAAAACTTGTAGCCATATTAGAAAAAGCGGCCGATCGGATTCGGAGCTACCATGCCAAGCAAAAACAAGAATCCTGGCTTAGCTTTGATGAAGAGGGAGTTTTGCTTGGGCAGAAGGTAACACCCATGGAAAGAGTCGGCCTATATGTGCCAGGTGGAAAAGCAGCTTATCCATCTTCTGTGCTAATGAACGCAATCCCTGCCCAGGTAGCAGGCGTAGAGGAGATAGTTATGGTATCCCCGCCTAAGAAGGGTGGCAAAATCCACTCGTCTATCCTTGCTGCTGCAAGGGTGGCAGGTATAGAGGAGATTTACAAAGTTGGAGGAGCCCAAGCAATAGCAGCTCTTGCCTATGGGACAGATACCATAGGCAAGGTAGACAAAATAGTCGGACCTGGTAACATTTATGTAGCTTTGGCGAAAAAAGAGGTATATGGGCAGGTAGATATCGATATGATTGCAGGCCCAAGTGAGATCGTAGTACTAGCCGATAAGACTGCTAATCCATCCTTTATAGCGGCGGACTTGATGTCCCAGGCTGAGCATGATGCTATGGCTTCTGCCATCCTTATAACAGATTCAGATGAAATATCTAAGGGTGTTAGGCAGGAACTAGAAAAGCAAATAGAGAAACAACCTTTAAAGGATACAATTTTTGCATCCCTGCGTGATTATGGTGCATGTATTGTTGTAAATTCTATAAGCGAGGCAATCAAAATGTCTAATGACCTGGCTCCTGAGCATTTAGAGCTTGCTGTTGAAAACCCCATGAACCTTGTAGGACAAGTCAAGCATGCAGGAGCTATTTTTTTAGGTCACTATACACCAGAGCCTGTTGGGGATTATATGGCAGGGCCTAATCATGTGCTTCCTACTAGTGGCACAGCCCGCTTTTTCTCACCATTGGGTGTAGATGACTTTATTAAAAAATCCAGTATAGCCTCCTACAATAGACAGGCTTTAGGGAAAATATTTGAGGACGTAGCCGACTTTGCAAGGATGGAGGGGCTACCAGCCCATGCCAATGCGATGGAAGTGAGGTTTAAAGAGGATGTATAATCAATACCTACGCGATGATTTGAAAAGCATTAAGGCCTATGATGCTGAACAGGAGCCCTATAGGTTAAAGCTAAATGCCAATGAGAGTGCATTCCCTCTACCCCTGGAGATTAGGGCAGAACTTACCAAGGAGCTCCTAGATGGCATAGAATATCAATACTATCCTGATACGAATGCTGATGGACTCAGGGGTGCAATAGCCTCTAGATTAAAGGTGGAACGTGAAAATATACTTATAGGCAATGGTTCGGATGAGCTGCTTCAAATTATATCAACTGCATTTGCAGGTGAGGGAGACAAGGTTTTGTGTCCATCACCCGGCTTTGGTATGGTATCATATTATACCAAACTAGCAGGGGCCACCCCCGTAAACTATGACCTTGATGATAGATTTCAGTATAGCATAGCTGGAATTCAACAGGCAATAGCAGCTCACAGGCCAAAGATTCTGCATATCTGTACGCCTAACAATCCTGCTGGTTGCATTATGCCAATCGCAGATATAGTCGCATTAGCTCAAGGCTTTGATGGGGTCGTGGTCGTAGATGAGGCATACTATGAGTTCTGGGGGGAGTCCATGGTGCCTATGATTGACAAATGTCCAAATGTAGTTGTCTTACGCACCTTTTCCAAGGCTTTTGGCATTGCAGGTTTGCGAGTAGGGTACTTAATAAGTAATAAATCATTAACAGGTGAGATATACAAGATTAAATCACCATACAATGTAAACACCTTTTCGCAAAGGGTTGCTGAGTTATTGCTAAAACACATAGGAGTTTATGAAGATAGGGTATACAAGACCAAAAGGGCCAGAGAAGAACTATTTAAAGCCTTAGCTGGCTTAAAAGGAGTAAATCCCTATCCCTCCCAGGCTAATTTTATATTAGTCAAGGTAGCAAATAGCCAGGCAGTCTATAAAGGACTATTAAATAAGGGCATTTTAGTTAGGGATTTTATAGGGCATCCGGTATTACACAATCATTTGCGCATTACTGTTAGCCGGATTGAGGATAATGAATTCATTCTGCGAAGCATGGCAGAGGCGATAACTAATATGGAGGGTTGGTAATGAATCGATATGGGAAAGCGGAGCGCACATCAACAGAAACAAGTGTAGCTGTTGGTATACAAATAGACGGTAAGGGAAGGGTTGAATGTACCACTGGCATAGGCTTTTTTGACCACATGCTGACCTTAATGGCAGCCCATGGCGGCTTTGATTTGCAGCTAGAGGCAAAGGGCGATATACATATAGATGGTCATCATACAGTTGAGGATGTAGGTATTGTATTGGGCAAGGCATTTAGCCAAGCACTAGGTGACAAAAGGGACATCAATAGGTATGGCACAGCCTATGTACCCATGGATGAAGCCCTAGCAGTCGTAAATCTTGATATCAGTGGCCGCCCCTACCTACATATGGAGTTTCCCTCCCTATCGCCAATGGTAGGAGACTTTGATACACAATTGCTTGAGGAGTTTTTCCGTGCTTTCTCCATACATGGGGGAATTACCCTCCATATTAGAGTCCTATATGGCAGAAATACACACCATATGATAGAGGCTGCATTCAAGGCACTAGGTAGAAGTTTACGGCAGGGCCTAGACCCAAGTGGCCAATGGGGCGGACCTCCATCTACAAAAGGTTTGATAGATTAGTTTAACTGAAGGACTATCTACAGTGAACTCGTTTTACCCATAAAAAAAGTTTTACTGACTGGAAGGATGAGAAGATGATAATATTTCCTGCTATTGATATAAAGGGTGGTAAGTGTGTCCGGCTCCTACAGGGCAGGGCAGAGGATGAAACCGTATATGGAACAGACCCAGTGGAAATGGCCAAAAATTGGGAGGGGCAGGGGGCAGAGTACCTCCACCTTGTAGACCTTGATGGGGCCTTTGATGGACACTCTCCAAATGAAGAGCTTATTAAGAATATGGCAAAGGCAGTTTCCATCCCTATTCAGCTAGGTGGCGGTATTAGGACAATGGAAAAAATAAAACGTCTACTAGATGATTATGGTATTCAAAGGCTTATACTGGGTACAAGTGCAGTAGAAAACACACAATTATTACAAGAGGCAATATCTATATATGCAGACCGAATAGTGGCGGGTATTGATGCTAGTCAAGGCAAGGTAGCTGTCAGGGGCTGGGTTGAAAAAACGGATATTTCAGCGGTTGACCTGGGCTTAAAAATGAAGGACTTTGGTATAGAAACAGTAATCTATACTGATATAGCCAAGGATGGCATGCTTGGCGGCCCTAATATAGAGGAAACCGCGGAGATGATCAATAAAACTGGCTTAGAAATAATCGCCGCAGGTGGGGTAACCTGCTTAGAGGATTTAAAGGGAATAAAGGAGATTAGTGCCGCAGGCGCAATAATTGGCAAGGCCTTATATACAAAGGATATTCAGTTATCAAAGGCACTAGAGATTGGAGGGAGCTAAGTGGACCAGGTTAGAGTTATTCCCTGTCTAGACATTTTAGATGGACGGGTAGTTAAGGGCATAAACTTTGTAGATATTAAGGATGCAGGCGACCCAATAGAGACTGCAGCTATATATAGCAAGAGTGGGGCTGATGAAATTTTCTTTCTTGATATCTCTGCAACAGTTCAGGGTAGGGGGGTTTTGCTGGATTTAGTAAAACAGATAGCTAAGAATATAGATGTCCCTTTAATTGTTGGAGGTGGCATACGAGCAATATCTGATATGAAGGCAGTATTAAAGGCTGGGGCAGAAAAGGTTTGTATCAGCTCAGCTGCTGTAGAAAATCCGTCCTTGATAAAAGAGGCATCCGAGCATTTTGGGAGTCAGAAGATAGTGGTTGCCATTGACGCAAAGCGCCGTGCAGATGGGGGCTATAATGTATATAGGGCGGGCGGTAGCATTGATGCTGGCTTAGATGCAGTGGAATGGGCCGTGGAGGTTGAACAGCTAGGAGCTGGAGAAGTACTATTGAACAGTATGGATGCTGATGGAACGAAAAACGGCTATGATAAAAAATTGACTAAGGCAATAAGTGATGCTGTGACAATACCTGTTATTGCATCAGGGGGAGCAGGTAAGCTTGAGCATTTTGTGGATGCTGTTACAGAGGGTGCTGCCTCTGCAGTATTAGCAGCCAGCCTATTTCATTATGGTGACCTAACTATCCCAGAGGTAAAGAGATACCTGCAGAAAAAAGGAATACCAGTTAGGATGGAGGGAAGCTATGAGTAATTTTTTTGAAAAGATAAAGTTTGATAAGGATGGCTTGATACCTGCAATAATCCAGGACGTAGAATCAGGACAGGTCTTGATGCTGGCTTATATGAATAAAGAGGCTGTTAAAAAGAGCCTTCAAACAGGCAAAACTCATTTTTGGAGTCGCAGCCGCCAAAGGCTATGGATGAAGGGTGAAAGGTCCGGTCATATTCAAACTATTGAGGATCTTTATTTTGATTGTGATAGGGATGCCCTGCTTTGCAAGGTTAAGCAGATAACTGCAGCATGTCATACGGGCAATTACTCCTGTTTTTACAATAAAGTCTCCAATGATTATGAGATAAGTGAAGAAGGTGAGAAGGCTTTCTCGCCAGATGAAGTATATACTGCAGATTCTTCCATTCTGCAGGAGCTTTACAAGGTGGTAGCCAATCGAAAGGAAACCCCAAAGGAAGGCTCCTACACCAATTACTTATTTGACAAGGGCCTTGATAAGATTTTAAAAAAGGTTGGCGAGGAAGCATCCGAAGTAATAATAGCTTCCAAGAATCGATCAGATGATGAAATTGTATATGAGGTGTCTGATTTAGTCTATCATCTAATGGTTTTGTTAGTAGAACGGGAAATAAGCTTAGAGGATGTTTATAGCGAGTTACGAAAAAGAAGGTAGAAGGTAATATCAAACAAATTCTTATCTTCTACTTTAAGCTAAGCTAACTATATTAGGGCAATAAGCTGTCAAATTTGCCGTACAAATAGTTGACTTTTCAAAGAACATATACTATAATTTAAGCTGTTGCTGAAAAAGCGACACTTTAATGGGAGCATAGCTCAGCTGGGAGAGCACCTGCCTTACAAGCAGGGGGTCATTGGTTCGAGCCCCTTCCGGGTCGCCATTGAAAGATAAATGCCTCGGTAGCTCAGTCGGTAGAGCAGTAGACTGAAAATTTACGTGTCGGTGGTTCGATTCCGCCCCGAGGCACCATAAGTATGCGGGAGTGGCTCAGTGGTAGAGCATCGCCTTGCCAAGGCGAATGTCGCGGGTTCGAATCCCGTCTTCCGCTCCAAGTATGGCGGCATAGCCAAGCGGTAAGGCAGAGGACTGCAAATCCTTAACCCCCAGTTCAAATCTGGGTGCCGCCTCCATAATGCCGGAGTGGCGGAACAGGCAGACGCACAGGACTTAAAATCCTGCGATCCTCAACGATCGTACCGGTTCGATTCCGGTCTCCGGCACCATCATTAAAGGGTTTCAGTGATTTAGCTGAAACCCTTTAATTTTTCCTTTTTTGCTTGACACCCAATTTGACACCCAATTTGATACCATGGTCATAAAGTACATCGTTCTTAATTCACTAGTATATTGTAGTTCTAGGGATTTTTAATTCTTCAGCAGATAGACTTGTAATTGTATCATTATAATAGGTATAGGGAGGTTTTTGAAAATGAAAAGTAAGAGAGTGTTAATTTTAATTACGGTAGTGATGATAGTTGTGTTGCTTGGGGGCTGTAATCAGGCCACCAGAGTATCACATAATGTATCTAAAGAGGCTGACAACTTTAACGTGATAAGGAGGTTGACAGTCCTTAACGCAAGGACTGATAATCCTATGTTTGAGCTGATTGGAGCTTTTTCCTTTGAGCTGCAAGACAACCGTATTATTGCAACGGTGGAGACAGGACCTAATGAGTACAAAAAGCACTCTGTGGGTCTTAACGAATGGACACTATGGGTCGTTGAGGATGTAAGTGGTGCTGATGTGGATAAGTATAAGTACGAAGTAAACTTTTTACCTGAAATGATAGTACCTGTGAAATTCACAAGTGATGATTAAGGATTTATAAGTAGAAAATAATAAACTTTACTCTTTATAGT
>DASRNC010000222.1:0-2960 GCA_035647595.1 Bacillota bacterium
ATTATTTCTAACTATATTATAGTAAAACTTTTTTAACAAAGTATGAACACCATGTAAAACAAATATGAATTGGGAAGCTATTTCTTTGCTGGGGCTAATGAGAATATAATGGCTGTACCCTCACCAACCTTGCTGTTGACCCATACATTCTGCTCATGGGTGTCAATTATCTTTTTTACGATAGAAAGTCCTAATCCTGTGCCTACGCTCTTATTGCTCCTGGACTTGTCAATCTGATAAAAAGGTTCCCATATACTCACAATCTCATCCCTTGGTATGCCAGGGCCTTCATCCTCAATCTTTACTAAGACCTTGTCCTTGGACCTCCAGGTTTCTATGAAAATTGTTCCGCCCTCCTTATTAAACCTTATCGCATTATCCAAAAGGTTGATTAGGACCTGTTGTATCCTATCTGGATCCGCCTTAACAAATAAAGCCTCATCCTTAAATGCCACATTAACCTTCATCTTACGTTCATTTATGTTGTCTTCACTAGCTATAAGGGTCCTTCTTATCTGTTCGTTTATTTCATATACCCTTGCTTCAATAGAAAAATGTCCCGATTCGACCTGCGCAAGGTCGAGCAGGCCGCTTATCAACCTGCTCATTCTCTCCGTCTCTTCTAGTGCTATATGAAGATACTTATCCTGTTCCTCAGGCTTTATGGTTTTATCTATAACACCCTGTATATAGCCCTTCATGGATGTAAGGGGTGAACGCAGTTCATGGGAAACATTGGCCACAAAGCTCCTCCTAGTGAGTTCAAGATTTTCCAGAGAATCTGCCATAGCGTTAAAGTTGACACCTACCTGCCCTACCTCGTCCTTAGAATTGATCTTAACCCGCCTTTTAAAATTGCCCGAGGCAATCTCTCTTGATATGACATTCATCTCTGCTAGGGGCCTAGATATCCTTCTAGAGACATAGTACAATAGCAACATTGACAGACCTGTTGAAAAGAAAGCGGCCCTCCATATACTCATATAAGTGTTTCTTAAGGTCCTGTTTAATTCCTGTACCGGTGAATGCATAAACATAGTGCCAACTATACTGCCATCAATTTCTAGCGGCATCCCCACAGTCAAAACAGGCGCTGAAAACCTGTCACCAAAATTGCCTGTAAGTTTTATCGTCTCGCCCTGTAATACAGGTTCTAGTATCTCGTCTGTGAGCTTTTGGTTGCGCCAAATCTTAGAATCCGTTTCCGGATATACGTAGTTGATGTTTCCATTAGTATCGGTCATCCATATATTTACATTCAAAAACCTGTCAATTACCTTAAACTGTCCTTCTAGTATTTTTATATCGAAAATGCCATATGCAAAGAAATCTATATTGGAAGCCAATGCCTTTCCTTCTCTTAAAAGCTCCTGTGTCCTGTTTTCGATTATCGTATCTTGAGAAAATGATGATAACAATATACCTAGCAATATCATAGTGGCAATCAGAATTATAGAATATGCCACCATTAGCCTCAAATACAAGGAACGAAACATTTATTTCACCTCAAATTTGTAGCCAACGGACCAAACTGTTTTTATCTGCCATGTATCGTTCACATTATTAAATTTCCCCCGTAGTCTTTTGATATGGACATCCACTGTCCTTGAATCACCAAAAAAGTCAAATCCCCATACCTGCTCGAGTAATTGTTCTCTTGTAAATACCTTGTTTGGATTGGAAGCCAGAAAAAATAAAAGTTCCAGCTCCTTTGGTGGTAAATCAATAGATTCAGAGTAATATGTTACAGTGTAGTCTGAAATATTAACATTTAAATTGGGGTATGAGACCTGTTGAGAGTCTTCTTGCTTATCTACCTTATGCCTTCTCAAAACTGCCTTTACCCGGGCAACCAACTCCTTGGGGTCAAAGGGCTTTACTACATAATCATCTGCTCCAAGCTCGAGCCCAAGTATCTTATCAAAGGTCTCGCCCTTGGCAGTCAGCATAATGATGGGTATTTCGCTTAGTTTTCTGATCTCCCTGCATATATCCCATCCATCCATGCCCGGTAGCATTATATCAAGTACTACAAGATGTGGTGGATTAGTCTTAAAGGCATCTAAGGCTAGTTCCCCATTTGCATATGTTTCTACACTGTATCCATCTCTTTCCAAATAAAGCCTGACTAGCTGGGCTATATTAAAATCATCGTCCACTACCATAATCCTATGTTTGTTCATTTATAGTGACCTCCTCCCGAATTAATGCCCACTTATTAAACCATATAAATTGCACTAAGGGCCTACCCCTACACCTACACCTACACCTACACCTACACCTATACCTTATATTACAGGTTAATCACATACAATAGTGAGTCTAGCCTATATTATATATTGCTTATCTACTATTTGAAAGTTTTTTCATTGTTGCAGCCCTTGCTTATAAACAATAATAAAAAAAATGTCTTGCTGACAATACTCTGCAACAAGACATTTGAAAGCAGTTTAACCAGTAATAGCTGCCACCTTTTTGAAGCTATCCTTAAGAGCATGATAGAGATCACCATAGACCTCGTAATACTGGTCATAGATAGGAACATTTTCCTCGATAACATCCTGAACATTAACAACCTTAATGGCCGTATCGCAAGCCTCTTCAACGCTATTATATATTCCTACACCTACGCCAGCTAAAAGGGCAACACCTAAAGCAGGTCCTTCGCTAGAATTGATCGTAGAAATCGGGTTGTTAAATACATCAGCTTGCATTTGCCTCCATAGTGGACTCTTGCCGCCACCACCAGATGCTCTAACCTCAGTAACCGAAACATTCATTTCTTTTACAATCTCTAGGCAGTCTCGCAAGCTATATGTCACGCCCTCCATAACAGCCCGGATCATCTCCCGCCTGCCATGCATAGCAGATAAACCATAAAACACACCCCTTGCATTGGGGTCAAGATGAGGCGTCCTCTCACCCATTAGGTAGGGTAAGTATATAAGTCCGCTGCAGCC
>DASRNC010000223.1:0-3422 GCA_035647595.1 Bacillota bacterium
CCATTATAGCCCTAGCAGGAATATTGCATCTGATCGAGAGCATTCTTATTATTATTAACGGTTGGAATGAGGCGGTTCCAGTTGTTTTAGAGGGTGAGCAGGGCAATCCAGTAGGGGCCTTTGTTACTGAGAAGACCTGGCCTATACCCTTAATTCTGTTGGTAGTACCCTTTATCGACCAACAAACCTCTTCGGGTGGGATTAGTATGCCCCAGTGGTGGCCTATATTTGAATCAACTTTAGGCATCGAGACTTTGGCCTTATTACCCTTAGCCTTTATCATAAACTATAAGGACATCACGACTGGACTAGCCCCTAAGAGGAGGTCTGTAAAAGCAGGCTTCACACTTTTGGCTTGTAGTCTTATTGTGATCATACTAGCCCTTATATCCAAGGTGTTTTATCCTATGAAATATGCAGTGATTGCCCTAGTACCGTTAATCTACCTTATTGTAGGAAGGATTGATTTAAAGAGGCGTAAAAACGAAAAAGCTATTTATGACGCGCCCTGGAGGGGCCTAAGGATCCTTGGAGTCTATCCTGATATGCCTGCCTTTAAAATGGGCGCAAGGCCAGGTGACATACTTTTAAATATCAATGGTAGGGCGATAAACTCTATTAAAATGCTCAATGAAGCGCTTAGCGAGAAGCCTTCCTATATTTGGCTTGATATAAGTCGTGGAGGTCATCCTGTCAGTCTGGAGCATAGAGATTTTCAAAATAATATTGAGGATCTGGGTTTGATGTTTGTGCCAAGGAGGACAGGCCGTTACTATAAAAATGAAATGACCCAAGACAGACAATTTAACCTCAAAAAAGATGTTTAATAACAAAAGCAAGAACCTATAAAAACGTATAAAAGAACAAGCTCCTAGGGGCTTGTTCTTATTTTAACCTCTAGCCTTATATGACTCGTCTGCTTGGCGGTATTCCGTGCGTATAAGGTAAACTCCTGGTGCTTAAATTCTTTTGGCAACCTAAAGGCTTCAGTATATTTGATGGACTGACCTGGTGGTATAACTACCCTTCCAGTGGCTTGGGTAAAGGACTTGTCATCAGACCAACGCCATAGGACGCGGCCCCTTGAATATGCGATGCTGAAGTCGTAGCGTTGACCGTTATTATAGTTAAGTATTATACTTTTGCCAGATAGGTTCATCTTTACAAGAGACATTTTTATGGAGTTAGATAGTTTGTAAGAGGGCTTATCCAAAGTCAAGACCAGTAGGAGGCCAGACCTGATCATGATGCAGTTATAGAGGGGTGTATTAGATGTAACTGTGTCATCCAGCAGTACTCGCCAGGTAGCCTCGCGGGCATTTCCTGTGACTGGGATCCGCCATTTGGTCTGAAGGCTACTCACGCATACCTGGGTATAGTCATCATAGAAGCCGTTTATCATCAAGCTGGGAAAACCATTAGCAGATAGCATGCTTTGCAATAGGACTACGAGTGGCCCCTTGTCACCCTTTTTCAAAGTAGGCAAGCGGGTTGGCCCCTGCCTGTGCATGTTAAAAAAAGGTATATTAAGTACTTGCCCAGGATAAATACTGTGAGGACTAGTAAGGTGGTTATAGTCCATTATGCATTTGACGCTGGTCCCAAATTTAAGTGCAAGAAAGTATAAAGTATCTCCAGGTTGAATTATATATTTGACCATCCTAGTGCCTTCCTCCCATAAAAATAAGGTTTATAAGTATATAGTATTTTATATTATTCAAAACTAGAACTATTCCTTTAAAATGCATGTCTAGAAAGAATGTTGCAAGGGCCTACAAAAACAAAGGAACAGGTGTTCTAATTTTTTAGTATCTGTGTTATAATATTGAGTCATAGAGGTGAGACTTTAATGGAGCTAAAAATCAAGGTTGATATGGAGCCTAAGGGCGACCAGCCGGCAGCAATAGACAAGCTAGCCCAGGGCATTATTAGAGGAGATAAGCACCAGACACTACTTGGAATAACAGGGTCTGGAAAAACGTTTACAATAGCAAATGTAATTGAGAGGGTCCAGCGGCCAACCCTAGTCCTAGCACATAATAAGACCCTAGCAGCCCAGCTTTGCAGTGAATTCATGGAGATATTTCCTGACAATGCTGTTGAGTATTTTGTATCCTACTATGACTATTACCAGCCAGAGGCATATGTACCTTCTAGTGATACCTATATTCAAAAGGATGCCTCAATAAACGACGAAATAGATAAGCTAAGGCATTCAGCCACTACAGCCTTGTTTGAAAGAAGAGACGTTATAGTTGTCGCCAGTGTCTCCTGTATTTATGGACTTGGTAATCCCAATGAGTACCAGGACCTTGTATTGTCCTTGAGACCAGGCATGGTTAGGGATAGGAATGAGGTACTAGGAAAACTCGTAGATATACAATATGAACGCAATGATGTCAATTTTGTACGAGGCACCTTCAGGGTCAGAGGAGATGTCGTTGAAATATACCCCGCAGGCTCTACGGAACAGGCCATACGGGTAGAATTTTTCGGGGACGAGATAGATAGGATATCAGAAATAAATACCTTTACAGGTGAAATCCTGGGTCATCTCTCCCACATAGCTATTTTTCCAGCATCCCACTATGCCTCATCTAGGGAAAGTTTGGAGCGGGCAATGGAAATGATAGAGGCGGATTTGAAGATACAGACAGCGGAATTTGAGGACCAAGGAAAACTTTTGGAGGCTCAAAGGATACAAGAGAGGACAAATTTTGATTTAGAGATGATAAGGGAGATAGGCTATTGTAATGGTATCGAGAACTACTCAAGGTACTTAGACGGTAGGGCCCCAGGTGAGGCACCCTATACTTTACTAGATTATTTTCCTGAGGACTTTCTAATGGTTATAGATGAATCCCATGTAATGCTACCACAGGCTAGGGCCATGTATGCAGGAGACCGGTCTAGGAAGGATTCCTTGGTAGGGTATGGCTTTAGACTGCCTGCTGCCTATGACAACCGGCCACTCAAGTTCCAAGAGTTTGAAGACAGGCTGAACCAGGTTATATATGTTAGTGCAACGCCAGCCAAGTATGAATTAGACCTGTCTATCCAGGTTGTAGAGCAGATAATAAGGCCGACCGGCTTGCTAGATCCGAAAATAAGTGTTGTCCCCATAGGGGGGCAGATAGACCACCTCATGGGAGAAATAATAAAGAGGACGGACAAAAAGCAACGGGTCCTTATAACCACCCTTACTAAAAAGATGGCAGAAAAGCTGACAGACTTTCTAGGAGAGATGAATGTGAAGGTAAGGTACCTTCATTCAGATGTGGAAACACTTGAAAGGGTGGAAATTATCAAGGATTTACGGTTGGGCGTCTTTGACGTCTTGGTAGGTATAAATTTATTGCGGGAAGGACTAGACCTCCCTGAGGTGTCCCTTGTAGCTATACTTGATGCGGACAAGGAAGGAT
>DASRNC010000224.1:0-3475 GCA_035647595.1 Bacillota bacterium
GCGTAGCCGTGTCTGGAAAAGAATAAAGGACCATTTAGCCAGTAACAATGAACTTGTTCTGGAGGGCTTTATCCGCTTTAGGATGAAGGATTTTATCTGTGAACTGGAGGATGCGGTAGACAGGGCTGTAGACGACCTACTCATAGAGAAGGAGTATACCGAATTTATAAAGCTCTTGCGTTACTTTGTGGAGATCCAGGAACCAAAGGTAGAGGAAGTCCATGTCCTAATGCGTGAAGACAAAAAGTATACCCTTTTGGATTCTAATCTTTATATAATAAACAATGATATTCTAGAGGACTTGGCAAAGGAAATCTCAGACAAGGAGATAAGCTATGATGACCTACTAATCAGCTCGCTTATAACTATAGCGCCTAGGAAAATCACTATTCATCAGTTTGATAAATTCCAAAATGCTGAGCTCTTAAACACAATAAATAATGTGTTTGATGGTAGGGTCACAATGAGCAAGGATAGTGTATCGCCTAAAAAACTTCAAGAGTAAACACCCACCGGGATTGTTTATACAAACCCGGTTTTTTGCTTTTGTATTGATGATGTATTAGAATACAATAATATCAGCAAAAGCTAAATGGGGGAATATATAAGTGTTAGACATTACCATAATGGCCATTGTCGGAGCCTTGATTGGATGGTTCACAAATTATTTAGCTATAAAGCTCATTTTCCGGCCATATGACCCGTGGCGGATACCCATACTAGGAATAAGCATACAAGGATTAATTCCAAAAAGACGACAGGAGCTGGCGGTTTCAATTGCCAAGACTGTAGAGGAGCAACTCTTTTCAACAGAGGATATAATTAACCGTCTCGTTGAAGGCGAAAATAAGCGTGAGATTATTTGGGCTATCAAATACAGGATATTAAAAGTAATTAGAGTCAGAATGCCAGCAATTGTACCATCGGCAATTACAGATGTTATAGTAAAGAAAATCGGCGCTATATTGGATACAGAGCTTGAGAGTCTATTTGATACAATGGTGGAGGACGCCTTGGAAAAGGCAGTTGAAAAAGTAAATATAGAAAAAATAGTTGAGGACAAGATAAATAGCCTGGATATCAGGGAGCTGGAGGGACTCATAATAGGTATAGCCAGCAGGGAGTTAAAGCACATAGAGGTGCTTGGAGGAGTATTGGGCTTTATGATTGGCTTATTTCAAGGTTTAATTTTGCTTGTGATAAGGTAATATTTTGCTTGACTTTATCACTAGTCGGGAATATAATTTATGATAAATATTGAATATTGAATATGCATTGAAGAGGACGAGTAGATTGAATACCGTCATACAAGAGAGAGAGTACCGAGGCTGAGAGTATTCTCTGATAGGTTCACTCGAATACCACCTTGGAGCATAGCGTTGGCTCACGTTACGAGCTACTCAAGTGGACAGTTTTATGTCAACAAGGGTGGAACCGCGAGATAGCTCTCGTCCCTTTCTAGGGGATGAGGGCTTTTTATATTGTTGTATTCTAAATATAGGCAATTTGTATTTATATGAAAGGGTGAAGGAATTTGATAAATATTACTTTAAAGGACGGGTCCATAAGGGAGTATGAAAAGGGGACTACTGTTTTGGAGATGGCTCAAGGCATAAGTAGGGGACTAGCTAGAGTGGCAATGGCAGGAGAGGTTGATGGCCAGCTGGCTGACTTAAGACAGCCCGTTTATGATGATAGCACACTCAACATTAATACTTTTGATGATAAAAACGGCAAGGAAGCGTTTTGGCATACATCATCGCATATACTGGCCCAAGCGGTAAGAAGGCTGTTTCCTGAGGCAAAGCTCGCCATAGGACCTGCCATTGACAATGGCTTTTACTATGATTTTGATGTAGATGAGCCCTTTAGCACAGAGGACCTAGAGAAAATTGAAAATGAGATGGCTAGGATTGTAAAGGAGAACTATAGGCTAGAAAGATTTGAACTGTCAAGGGAAGAAGCTATTAAGCTAATGGAGCAGCAGGGCGAAAGCTACAAGGTGGAGCTTATCGAAGACTTGCCTGAGGATTCAGTCATATCCTTTTATAAACAGGACGATTTTACCGACCTATGTGCAGGTCCCCATATAATATCTACAGGAGGAGTTAAGGCAATAAAACTGCTCAGTGTGGCAGGTGCATATTGGAGGGGCAGTGAAAAAAACAAGATGCTCCAGCGTATATATGGTGTTTCTTATCCAAAGAAGAGTCAGCTAGACCAATACCTAGAAAGGCTAGAAGAGGCTAAAAAGAGGGACCACAGAAAGCTTGGCAAGGATTTAGATTTGTTTAGTATGTTAGAAGAAGGCCCAGGATTTCCATTTTTCCATTCCAAGGGTATGGTGCTTAGAAATGAGCTGGAGGGTTTTTGGAGAAAGGAACATACTAAGGCAGGCTATCAAGAAATCAAGTCACCGATTTTGCTAAACCGCGACCTCTGGATTCGTTCGGGCCATTGGGACCATTATAAGGAAAACATGTACTTGAGCAAAATAGATGATTCAGACTATGCTATAAAGCCAATGAACTGTCCCGGGAGTATGCTAATCTACAAACGGAAGATATATAGTTATAGGGATTTACCCTTGCGGATGGGAGAGCTCGGGCTAGTACATCGGCATGAGCTATCTGGTGCCTTGCATGGACTAATGAGAGTGAGGTCCTTTACCCAGGATGATGCGCACATATTTATGCTGCCAGAACAGATAAAGGATGAGGTTGTTGGTGTTATAGAGCTTGTTGACCATTTCTATAAAGTATTTGGATTCAAGTACCATGTGGAACTATCCACCAAACCTGATGAGGCCATGGGTAGCGACGAGGACTGGGATAGGGCCATAAATGCATTAAAAGAGGCCCTTGTGCATAAGGACATAGACTATGTGATTAACGAGGGTGATGGGGCCTTCTATGGACCCAAGATAGACTTCCATCTAGAGGATTCAATCGGTAGGACATGGCAATGCGGTACTATACAGTTAGATTTCCAAATGCCAGACCGTTTTGATTTAACCTATATTGGCTCTGATGGTGAAAGGCACAGACCTGTTATGGTACACAGGGTTGTTTTTGGCAGTATCGAGCGATTTATTGCCATACTGATAGAGCATTATGCCGGTGCTTTCCCTGCATGGTTGGCACCCGTACAAGTGAAGCTTTTGTCTATTACTGATAGGTCCAATGAATTTATAAATGAGATTACAGATCTTTTTAACGAGAGCAGTATAAGAACTGAAAGCGACCTAAGAAATGAGAAAATAGGCTTTAAAATACGTGAAGCACAGATGGAAAAGGTGCCTTACATGCTGATAATCGGTGATAAAGAGGTTGAGAGCGGCTCGGTTTCAGTACGGTCTCGAAGTGAAGGTAGCCTTGGTCCAATGAAGCTGGAGGAATTTAAAGAACACCTACTAAAAGAAATTAATGAAAGGACTATCTAGTAATACCAATAGGATTAATCTTTATATTTAAGT
>DASRNC010000225.1:0-2782 GCA_035647595.1 Bacillota bacterium
AAAATATAAATATAGCATATAATAGTTGCTTGCCAAAACCCCTATGGTATAATGTGTACCAAGAAATATTGGGCGTTTAGAGATATAAGACCTATGGGGGGTTTTAGTATGGTGAATAGCTACGAATTTTCATTAGCGGAACAGGATGACATTCCGCAGATTATTAATATATATCACAGTTTAATTGGTACTCCAGGTTGTACTTGGAGTTTGAGTTATCCAAATAGAGAAACCGCAGAATCGGATCTTGACAGTAATTCATTATATGTCCTAAAAAAGAATGGCACAATAATTGCTGTAGCTTCACTAGGGGAATTTAATGAATTGGAACACCTGCAGTGGACACTAAAAGTGCCATGTGAATTGGCGAGAATAGGCGTAATCCCGACGCTACATAGGCAAGGTATAGGATCGACTATTCTTAAAAACATCATTAAGACAGCAAAACAAAAGGGGTTCGACGGGATAAGAATGTTAGTCAGCAAATGCAACCCTTCAGCTTTAGCTTTATATAATAAGAACGGTTTCAAAAAATGTGGGGAAGTTAACATGCATGATAATGATTTTTATTGTTACCAGATAAAGATTTAAAGCAAAACTTTGCCTAAAACATATTATTACACGCAGGAGGAAACGGATTGAAGTATAAAAATATTCTTTTTGATTTAGATGGCACAATGATTGACTCTCAGCCTGGGATTACAAGGTCAGCCCAATATGCACTTAAAAAGTTTAATATCATAGTAGAGGACTTAGAAGAGCTGGTTCCCTTTATCGGGCCCCCCTTAAAGAACTCCTTTATGAAGTTCTATGGTTTTTCAGAGCAAGATGCTTTGCAGGCAGTAAAATACTACAGGGAGTATTTTGCCGACCATGGTGTTTTTGCTAATACCTTGTATCCTGGAATAGAGGACCTACTTAGAAGGCTACATGCTGAAGGCCGCAAGCTATTTGTAGCTACAGCAAAGCCTACGGTCTATACCGAGCAGATAATAGATGAGTACAAGCTAAGACACCTATTTACCTATGTTTGTGGTGCTAACCTAGATGGTACACGGACTGACAAAAGTGAAATCATAAAAACAGTAATTGATGAGGCCAAGATCGGCTTAGAGGGTACAGTCATGATAGGGGATCGGAAGTATGACATAATAGGTGCCCATAATAACAAAATGGATTCTATAGCAGTAGGCTATGGCTTTGGTAGTAAAGAGGAGCTTATGGCTACTAAGCCAACCCAGTATATAAGGACTGTAAAAGACCTATATGCAGCCTTGTAGGGTCTTTATGAAAATAAAAATAAGGTGTTAGGGGGCTAGGCTAATGAATATTAAGCTAGCAGACCATAAGGGTATTGATAGGTTAATCAATCATGAGTTTGGCATTTATCTGCAAAAAGATATATTCAGAGTGGTTACCCAACTGCAGGGAGTATGAAATAGCTGATGGCTATAATATAGAGCTCTACAGTAATCCCTGTGATTATCCTAAGGGGACTGAGGATGAAAATTATAAGAGTGAGATTTGGATCCCAATAAAGAAAAAGTAATAGCAAGGCTAAACTAGGAGGGTGTGACCCTATATCACGCCCTCTTTTTTTGTATAGAAAACCCACTAGGTATAAATTGACAGAACAAGGCTCTTGTAATATCATAGTGAATACAAGGTAAATATAGTAAGGAATTTATATAGCTATTTATAAGCCTATACATATTTTCTCTAAAAAAGCTTAGGGGGAAGTGTCTTATAATAAAGAGGATTTTAGAAAAGATAGACAAGCTAGCTGCAGGTAAAAGGCTTATCACCCTAAAGAGCCAGATAGAGGTTGACAGCTACCTTGAAGGCTTGGGCCGGCAGGAGACTGGGTAGAATTGTTTTTGTTTGCCAGATGAAAATTGGACTTTTAAGTTTTGCATGATTGGAAGGGGAAAAGGTATGGGCAGGGATAAAAACAAAAGGTCACTAGAAAAGCTATCCGACCTACAAAGGGAAATAGGGGATATCCACCAGCTTTTCTCCTCCTCCTACCCTGTAACAATAGTGGAGAACAATGTCTTATATATCTATGATCTAGTGCAAAGTGATAAATATGATCTAGTGAAAACAGTAGCTAGTCCCTTCCCGGTCCCTGTGGGCGTTAGAGCAGCCTTCCCCTTAGAGGCTTATGATATGAAGATATCTGCAGTTGTCACTGGGGATGTGTTTGATTCAAAGGAAGGCTATGTTACAATTTTACATGAGTTTGTCCACTGTGCCCAGTATAATAGCTGTGAAGCAGACCTAAAGGAAGGCCTTGATATATGGAGAAAATATAGGCTTGAGAATAACCATACATGGGAAATAAGTCATTCATTCCCCTATGACAATAAGGCCTTTATTGATTTATTCTCCCAATACAATGATTCATTAGCCCAAGCAGATATATATAAGGCCAAGGCTATACGGATGGACCTAATGAAGACATTGGGAAGGTTAGATTTTGAGTATCTTATATGGCAGGAGTGGAAGGAAGGCCTAGCTAGGTATATAGAAAATGAAATAAGGGCTAGGCTAGGTCTAAAGGGCAACCACTATGGCCATGGAAAACCATACACGAGGATATCTTTTTATGAAAGTGGTAGCGAGTATATCAGGCTAATCGACAGAGAAAAGGCAGAAATTGTAGGAGACATGGGGAGCCTTTTCTTTGAAATGAATACAGACGTTTTTTAATAAGAAGTTTAAAGCTATATTGGGGGAAGGGGTATTTAGTTGAAGGATCAATTTATGAATGCACTAACCA
>DASRNC010000226.1:0-11073 GCA_035647595.1 Bacillota bacterium
GTAGTATTATGTTAAATTATATCACTTAATAGAGGAAAAATAAAGGATAATAGGTGATTTGGGCATTAGATTCTCACTCTTTTACCATTCATTGTTGAAAGGCAATTGTATATGGAGTAAAATGTATACATGGATTTTTAAATTCATGTATTAGATGTTCTATTCAGTTTGCTAATTTGTTTACAAAATGTCACATATGCTGTAATATCAGGTGACCAATGAGGAGTCATTATATGAAAAAGAAATTTATTTATGCTATGCTTGTAATCGGGTTGCTGCTTTTATCTTCATGTAGCTTAATTGATAAAAATTTTAGAAATGAGCAACCGTCCCCTACTCCAAAGACAGACGAATCATCAAAGGCATCTGAAGAGTATCCTGAACAGGAGCAGACACAAGAGCCTGAAAGGACCCTCGATGAAGAGCCATCTACTGAAGCAGCAGCTGATGAGACAGCTCCAGCTGATGAGCACGACTCACATCTAGAATTGGTGCGACAAGGAAGGGTAGATGGGATTAGCTTTGGGCTAGGAGACAGTACGGAGTTCATAATAGATGGGTGGGGAGAACCTGATGAGAGCGAATATTATATGGGTGGTCTCTACCTTTTATACGATGATGAAGGGGTCGTGTTTTTCACCAGTGCTGACGGTGAATACGGACAAATATCAAGCCATGGAGAGATAGTCTTTATAGGCATAACTAAGGAAAACAAAGAAGTTTATGGTGTAAGAATAGGCATGACCTTTGATGAGATCATCGAGGTTTTAGGTGAACCGGAGGAAAAAAGAACGGCTGAGCAAAACGAGAGTTCTGAGCTGTTATTTGGATGGACAATAGATTATATCGTAGGGGAGTACACGGTTAGCTTTCAGGCAGATACAGGAGACGGGCAGGTTGATGTGGTATATCTATGGGCAAGTGAGAAGAAACAATAAATTGAGTATATAGATACTATCCAGGAATAGTGCAAGCTAAGTGTTACCCAGTGGCATGTGGGGTATTTTTTCCATAAAGCGAGAAGGGGATTATTGTGACAAACGATGAGGTATTAAAAATTGCTATGGCACAGTCCGCTATTGATCAAAATTGCAAGGCGGAGGATTTTTGTAGTAGTGAAAACATTGTGGTTTCCTCCTTGGCCAATGAGGGTGCACGCAAATATTTAACACTACCTTTTTTCTGTAACCTTGTATCCTACGGAAACAATATCGTGGCTTCTTTAAACCCTGAGCTTGTCGAGCTTGTAGATGGCTATATAAACACATATTCCATTGAGCACTGCTTTGAACCACCTAATATATATGTTTTAAATGAAGGACTTGAGAAAAGGGGCCTGCGTGTATGCTTTATGGCAGAATATTTTTTGCCAGATATGAGTATGCTTAAATCCCTTCCCTGCCAGTACGAAATTAGAGTATTGACCCCAAATGAATTTAAGCAATTTTACCTGCCCCAATGGAGCAATGCATTATGTGAAAAGCGCAAGGAGTTGGATATGCTGGCGGTAGGTGCCTTCGATGAGGACAAATTAATTGGTCTTGCAGGGTGTTCTGCTGATTGTGACACCATGTGGCAGATTGGCATAGATGTCCTGCCTGACTACCGCAAAAATGGGATAGCATCGGCCTTAACCAGCAGGCTAGCTATAGAGGTTGTCAGCCAGGGCAAGGTCCCATTTTACTGTGCTGCTTGGTCAAATATCAGTTCGGTACGAAATGCTATTAAAAGTGGTTTTAAACCTGCATGGGTGGAGATGACAGTAAAAAGCTTAGCATTTATCGCACATTTAAATTCAATGAAACAGTAATTTATAATTAACTTTATAGCATATATAGACACATAAAATTGGTTGTCCTTTACTTTGTATGTTAAAATGTATTCAAGTCTGTACATTTGATAATGTATGAGTAGGTACAGGAAAAGCACATAACAAAATTAAAGATGAGGTGTATTTATGAAGAATAGAAAACTGGATAAATTGGACATAGAAGCTTCATTGCTGGGATTTGGATGCATGCGCTTTCCGACACTTGAGGATGATAGTATTGACGTCGAGCAGGCTGAGGAAATGCTAGATGTGGCATACAAAAATGGTGTTAATTATTTTGACACTGCATATGGTTACCATGGTGGTAAGAGTGAAGAGTTTGTGGGCAAAGCCCTTGATAGATACGACCGTAGTAGCTATTATCTGGCAACCAAGTTACCCTGCTGGCTAGTCAAGGAAACAGAGGATGTACAAAGGCTATTTGAGGAGCAACTGACAAGACTTAACAAGGATTATGTGGACTTTTACCTGCTTCACGCCCTTAACAAAAAGCAATTCGACCGGATGGTAGACCTGGGTGTCCTAGAGATTTGTGACAAACTAAAAAAAGAAGGCAAGATAAAGTATTTTGGATTTTCATTCCATGATGATTATGATGCCTTTAAGTATATATTGGAGTATAGGGATTGGGACTTTTGCCAGATCCAGCTAAACTACATGGATACAGATATCCAAGCCGGGATGGAGGGCTATGAGCTCACAGAAAAGCTAGATATACCACTAGTGATTATGGAGCCTATCAAGGGCGGCAATTTAGCTAATTATCCTGAAAACATAAGTAAGCATTTTGAAGCTGTTACCCCTGGTATGAGTACTGCTTCATGGGCTATGAGATGGATTGCATCTCTTCCTAATGTAAAGGTTGTCCTAAGTGGTATGTCAACCATGGAACAGGTTGTGGACAACATTGCAACCTACAAGAATTTCAAGCCCCTTAATTCATCAGAGTATGAGGCAGTAGCCCGGGTTGTAGATGAGCTAGCAAGGAGGGCCAAAAATGGCTGTACCAGTTGCGAGTATTGTATGCCATGCCCCTCAGGTGTTGATATCCCAGGCAACTTCAACGTTTGGAACAATTATGGTATCTATGATAATAAAGGTGAAAGCAAATGGCGTTGGAAGGAAAATATAAAGGATGAGGCCAAGGCAAAACAATGTGTGGAGTGTGGACAATGTGAAGAACTTTGCCCTCAAAATCTCAGTATTATAGAGGATCTGAAAAAAGTTCAAGAGGAGCTGGACGCACTATAACTTTTATATACAATATTAAACAAATAAATATTTTTGTATTACATTTTAGCAGATGTATGCAGTTTCTCATCAAGCTATAAGCATAAAAAAACTGGACAGTATTAATAATGCTGCCCAGTTTTTTGTTTACTTTGTCCTTTTGGCATCCATGTCTTGATTTTACTATAGGACTTGTAGGATGCAGACAATTCTTTCGCAGCTTTCCTATCCCAAGTAGCTTTTAAGTTCGTAAAAATCTAGAAACAATCTGAAAATTTGTAAAATGAAATAAATTACAGTATAATATATGTATGTATAAATGGAAATATTAGCAAGGAAGGAAAGCCAATGCATGAGGTTATGGTAAAGGGTATCCTCTCAGCGCGCAATGGAATGAATCTATACCGGGGCTGTTCTCATGGCTGTATATATTGTGATTCCAGGAGTCGCTGCTATCAGATCAACCATGATTTTGAGGATATACAAGTAAAAAAGAATGGGCCGCAGCTTTTAGAGGATGCACTAAGCAGAAAAAGAAAAAAGTGTATGATTGGCACAGGCGCTATGTGCGACCCATATATGCATATTGAAAAAGAGCTTAATCATACAAGGAGATGCATTGAGCTAATAGAGGCCTATGACTTTGGCCTTGCAATACAAACTAAGTCTACAAGCATTTTGCGAGATCTAGAACTGCTTAAAAGTATAAATGGAAAAACAAAATGTGTTGTGCAGATGACCTTGACCACCTATGATAAGCATTTCCCGGGAATTAAACAGAGATATATTAAAAGGTATGGCTATTCATATGAGGTGCCAAGTCCAAATAACAATAATCTAATGGGCATATTTCACGAGGTTTGTGAGGCCCATGGGATACTACATAGCAATGATGCATGCTTTGATTATTTAAGCACTTTCAAGGAAGGGGTTAAAACCCAGCAGCTGAGGTTTCCCGGCCTATAGAACCTATGTATTCAAGTAAACATATAGGCATATTATCAGGAGGTTTAATATGAAAAGAGCAATTGTAATATTATCTGTCATAGCACTATTGTTCTCACAGTGTTTAGTAGTAAAAGCAACTAGCGGTGAGACACCCTCAGGTCTTCTATTCGATGACCTAGAAGACTTTGTAGACGACTATATGGACCAATATATGGGCGAGACATCCCCAGGAGCAGCGGTTGTTGTTATAAAGAATGGGGGGATTATCCTATCCAAGGGCTATGGATACGCTGATATAGACAAGGAAGTACCAGTAGATCCAGCTCTTACAGTATTTGAGTATGGTTCGATTAGCAAGCTGTTTGTTTACACGACCATAATGCAGCTATGGGAGCAGGGCCAGATAAGCCTTGATACAGATATAAAGGATTATTTGCCTGATGATTTTTTAAAGAGGTTAAAGTATGATGATCCTATAAATATGTACCATATAATGAGCCATACCACAGGCTTTGAGGACTATCTGTTCGACCTTATATTAACGTCTCCTAATAAGCTTAAGACATTGGAGCAGGCCTTGATTGATTTTCAGCCTAGACAGATCTATAGACCAGGCATTATCAGCGCGTATTCCA
This sequence comes from Bacillota bacterium, assembly GCA_035647595.1. Classification (GTDB taxonomy): domain Bacteria; phylum Bacillota; class Clostridia; order Caldicoprobacterales; family DTU083; genus UBA3906. The sequence goes on from DASRNC010000226.1 coordinate 4,645, forward strand.
ACTATGCAGTATCATTAGCTGCCTACATAGCCCAGGAGAAGATAGGTCAGGATTTCTATCAATTTCTCTTAGATGATATATTTTTGCCTTTAGGTATGGAGCATACCTCCGCCCATCCAGCACTTTCTGACAAGTCGGAGCTCTTAGATACAAAGGCTGAGGGTTATTTTCCGAAAAAGTCAGGCTTTAAGCAAGGTCCATGGTCCTATATACCCCTATATCCTGCAGGATCTGTAAATGGTACTGCAGAGGATTTAGCGCTATTTGCAGCTGCCCTCATGCCAGCGGATGGCAAGGATACTCCCCTGTTTGAAGATAGGGCAACCCTAGATGAGATGCTATCACAGACCTATTCCTTCGGGCCAGGGCTCACAGGTTATGCCCATGGTTTTATGGAATGGGATGGCCAACACAATACCCTTGGTCATGGCGGAAACACTGCAGCCTTTTCAGGGCAGATGAATATTGTGCCAGAAGAAAGGTTCGGTGTCATTGTTTTAGTAAATGCAGCAAACGAGATGGATTTAACAATAGGTTTAACTGAAGAGTTAATAGGGGAGAGAGAAAGGGCTGTACAGGCGACCGCTACAGACCTACCTGATGCTAGTGCTCTTGAAGGCAGATATATTTCTGCCCGTGGAATGTTTAATAGCTTTCTTGAACTTAACTCTTATTTAGGACTTTTAAATATAAAATCAACTGAGCCTAACAAAATTGAGCTTGGTCTAGCTGGGCAGTCTGGCATATACCTGCAAACTGAGCCCTATAGGTACGATATAATAGAGGCGAATGGGAGCGTTTTTGAGCACAATCTGGCCACTGTCTACTTTGAAGTCTATGATGGAAAGGTCATGAAGATGTCGGGAGACTATTTGCCCTTGCAGCCAGGGAGGACTATGCCCTGGTTGATAGCGAGCTTGATCGCACTAATTCTATCTTGTATTTACTTTTTTGCCGCACCCTTGACCATGCTGATAGTCAGCCTAATCCGAAAAAGAAAGGGCTCGCCTCCTCCTGTTAACAAAAGACCCCTATTGTACAATAAATCCCTACTACTTACTGGTTTTACCCTGCTAGCAAACAATCTACTAATGATTGTCAGGATGCTTGCAAATAACTTTAGGCCATTTACTGAGATGAGGATTCATATATTTCTTAACTTCTTCTTAGCAGGTGGAGCAATAGCGCTCATTGTTGCTTTAATTGTAGTTTCTTTAAAGGACAATGAATCACCCATGAGGCAGAGAATATTGTACATACTAACTGCATTTTTCACAGTCCTCTTGATTTTACTTTTGATTGAATGGAAGTTTTTCAATATAATTATTTGACTAAAACCATAGTACCTGAGCATATACTGCAAGGAGAGCCAAAATGTGCTTACCCTAAACCAGGGGCAAAATGGTGGAGGTGCTCGTATTGAGAAGATATGCAGTAGTATTGCTAATATTGGTTTTAGCTTTAGTCCTAAATGGATGCATCAAGGGTCATGCCCACTATACAATAAACAAAGATTCATCGGGTGATGCATCCATCAAGCTGGCATTAGACAGAGGCCTGGTAGACCTGCTATATGGGTTAGAACAGCAGGAGCATATAGAATCGGTTCTAGAGGAATTTAGGACTGACGGGTATACGATTACTAGATTTGTTGAGGGTGATTACAAGGGCTTTGAGGCGGTAAAGCATTTTGATGACGCTGACGAGATGTTCATAGATGACAGGCACGAGGAGGCCTTTACCAACTCAGATGGGCGTTCAAATATCAAAAAGGGCTTTTTTTTTAACAGATACAGGTTTACTATGTATTTTGATATGGAAAGTTCAATGGCAGACTATTATAGCCTAATCAATGAAGCATTTCTAAGACGGGCCGATTTTGATTTCATACTCACACTGCCTACTAGGCTTGAAGACCACAACGCATCTAAGGTTTCCGAGGATGGTATGACATATAGCTGGAGCATAATATTGACCGATGTTAATGAAATAGTATTCGAGTTTAAAAAGCCTAACCCTTTAAGCTTTGGTGCAGTGGGGATTGTAGCGCTTGCTTTTATCGGTGTAGGTATCTTTTTTACCATAAGATATATTAAAAATAGAAAGAAATATCCAGTGACTGGCTAAATGATGGAATAAAAAGCGATTTCGTAGTAAATGTAGGTCCTCTATGGTAGAATAAATACTAATACAAGATTTGCATTTGGACAAGTAGATAAGAAGATGGAGGTATGGCACCTATATGCAAAAAATGAACCTATTCAACGATAACTGGTACTTTACTAAACAAAAATTGAACACAGGACTCGAGAGGATAAATGCAGGTGATATAGAATGGAGCTCCGTTGACCTGCCCCATGACTGGCTAATTTACAATTCAAAGGATTTGTATGAAAACAGTGAGGGCTGGTACAAAAAGAATTTCACAATTGAAGAATTAGCAAATCATATCTACTCCATACGCTTTGAAGGCGTCTACATGGATACTACAATCTACATAAATGATATTGAGCTAGGCCAATGGAGGTACGGATATTCCACCTTTGAATTTGATATAAGCAAGCTACTCAAAGAGGGCGACAACGAAATAAAGGTCAAGGTCCTATATCAAAGCCCTAACACGAGATGGTATTCCGGGGCAGGCATATACAGGGATGTTTGGCTTAAAAAAACTGGTTCCGCTTATCTTGTATCTGATGGAATATACATTTCAACTAAAAAAGAGGACAAGGCCTGGAAGGTATTAATCGACACAGAAGCTATCGACGAGTCTGGCAACAATTCAAGGGCTACTATAAGGCATACCATATATGATAAGGAAGGCCAAGCAGTTTTAAGCTGCCAAGGAGACATGGCGCTCGATAAGACAGGGACAATTGACAAGCAAACAATAGACTTTGAAAACCCTAAGCTCTGGGATCATGAGAATCCATATCTTTACTCAGTCAAAACTGAGCTTTTAATTGATGGCAAGACTGTTGATGAGGAAAGGCAGAACCTGGGTTTCAGGACATTGCGTTTTGACAATAACGAGGGCTTTTTCATCAATGACAAGTACTTAAAGCTTAATGGTGCATGTCAGCATCATGACCTAGGAGCCCTAGGCGCGGCCATGAATAAAACAGCACTTAGACGTCAGTTTGAGCTCTTGATGGAGATGGGTGTCAATTCAATTAGGACAGCCCACAATATGCCGGCGGTTGAGGTCATGGAACTGGCTGATGAATTGGGCATATTGATAGTAACAGAGGCCTTTGATATGTGGGAGAGATCCAAGACCGAATATGACTATGGCAGGTTTTTCAATGAATGGTACGAAAGGGATGTGGCTAGCTGGGTTAGGCGGGATAGGAATCATCCTAGTATTATCATGTGGTCTATAGGAAATGAAATCTATGATTCTTATATAAGCAGGAGAGGCGTTGAGATTACAAAGCAGCTAAGGGATTCGGTTTTAGATCATGACCCCAGGCAAAACGGCCTTGTGACCTTCGGCTCTAACTTTATGTTTGGTGAGCATTCACAAAGCTGTGGTGAAGAGCTTGATGCCGTTGGCTACAACTATGCTGAAAACTTGTATGATGACCACCATAAAAAATACCCCCATTGGCTTATATATGGTGCTGAGACCTCATCTACTGTACAAAGCCGTGGCATATACCATTTCCCTGCCAACTACAATGTGCTGACCCATGAGGATTTGCAGTGCTCGTCGCTGGACAATTGTACTACAAATTGGGGGGCTAAAAACACCGAAAAGGTTATCATTGACCATAGAGACGCCAAATATTGCTTAGGTCAATATATCTGGACAGGCACTGACTATATAGGAGAGCCTACACCATATCAAACTAAAAACTCTTATTTTGGCCAGATTGACACGGCTGGCTTTAGAAAGGATAGCTCATATATCTACCAGGCGGAGTGGACAGATTATAAGGAAAATCCCATGGTACACATAGTACCCTACTGGGACTTTAACGAAGGCCAGGTCATAGATATCAGGGTATATTCTAATGGACCAAAGGTAGAGCTTTTCTTTAATGATGAGTCCCTTGGTGTATACGAGATAGACCATGACAAGGGCAAGCAATTGAGCGGGCGTTGGCAGCTTCCCTACAAAAAGGGTACCCTCAAGGCCCTAGCCTACGATGAGAATGATAATATAATTGCAAGAGATAGGCAAACATCATTTGGTGATGCAGAAAAAATAATCCTAAGCGCTGACAAGCAAGAGATGAAGGCGGATGGACAAGACCTGATATTTGTTGAAATATCAACAGTAGATGCAGACGGCAATCCAGTGCGGAACGCTAAAAACCGGGTCAATGTTGAGGTGGCAGGAGCAGGCCGCCTAGTTGGTCTTGATAATGGTGATAGTACTGACTATGACCAATACAAGGGAACTAGTAGGAGGTTATTCTCCGGCAAGCTACTAGCTATTATAGCTCCAAGGCTTGAACCTGGAGATATTAATGTAACAGTAAACTCAAAGGGGCTAGCTGATGCCAAGCTTAGCCTAAAGGCCCTACCTGCAACAATTGCCCCTGGAGTTTCAGCACAGACGGAAAACACAAAATCTCAGCCTAATGATGAGCTACCCCTGCGCAAGATTGAGCTGACCAACCATGGAGCAAGTCATTTTGATGGCAATACTAGATCAACAAAAATAACTGCAAGGCTCTACCCTGAAAATACAAGCTATAGGGACATTGAGTGGAAGGTAGTCACCCTATCAGGTGTCGAGACTAATATCGCCAAGGTTGAGGCAGATGGTAATGAAGCCAAGCTGACAGCCTTAGGTGATGGTAGCTTTAAGCTACGCTGTGTAAGCAAAAATGGCACAGACCATTCTAATATAGTATCAGAGTTTGGATTTGAGGTAAGAGGTATGGGTGCGGCTACAATAGACCCCTATGAATTTGTTTCAGCTGCCCTTTATAACGCTAGTAACCATGAATTCCAAAACAGTCTACAGGGTGGTATATGTACACTAGGCGATGGTTCAAGTTATGTTGGTTTTAAGGGAGTAGACTTTGGTGAGATTGGATCAGACGAGATAAGAATTCCGATATTCACCCATTCTAATGAGCCTGTCCCCTTAGAGATTTGGGAAAACATGCCGGGCGGGCAAGATGCACACCTATTGGCAAGGGTGGAATACCAGGCTGAGTCTATTTACAATGTATACCAGGCACAAACCTACAAGCTAGCAAAAAGAATAAAGGGTATAAGGACAATTTGCATTGTCGTAAACAACCACAAGCTATATCTTCAGGGCTTCGAGTTTACCAAATATGAAAAGGCCTTTGAAAGGCTTGAGGCAACGACAGCTAGTAGGGTATATGGTGACTCCTATAAAATTGGGGAAAGTGCCATTGAAAATATCGGCAATAATGTTGTTCTGGAATTTGAGAATATGGACTTTGGTGACCAGGGCCTTAAAAAGATCACAATATGCGGGAAATCCCATACTACAGAAAACACAATCAATATTTTGTTGACCGGTGAAGCTGGTGAAACAAAAGAGATAGTAGAATTTCCCCATAGTGAGGATTATGTAGAGCATGAGTTTGATCTTGAGACTGTAAGGGGAAAACAAAAGGTTAGCTTTGTATTCCTACCTGGCAGTAACTTTGACTTCAAATGGTTCAGATTTGAGTAGGCCCTCCAAGGAGGGCGCTACTATTTTCACCTTATATAATTAGTATGTACACGAGGGTCCTCTTTAGGAATTTCTATGCCTGCATTTTTGCCAGCTTCAATGCATTTTAGGAGCCAAGCCATATTCTGGCCTAGCTTACGCATGGTTTGCATGCCCTCTTTATCAAGTTGTACTTCCTCGGGAGAGCTGCCATGGACCATATTCCAGTACTGTGATGAGGCCACCGGCATATTATTAATTGTAAAATATTTGGTTAGCTGGTCTAGTGCTACTGTGGATCCGGCCCTTCTACAGCTAACAATTGCCGCCCCTGGCTTGTATGCAAACAGGCTTTTTCCAGCAAAAAACATCCTATCTAAAAGGGATGTTATGCCGCCTGATGCAGCAGCAAAGTGTACGGGTGAACCAAATATAAAGCCGTCTGCTTCCTTGGCCTTTTCTAGGCCAATATTTACAGGGTCATCATCAAACACACACTTGCCTATACGTTTTTTTCTACACCATAAACAAGCAGTACAGCCGATAATAGGCTTCTTACCTATCTGAAAAATCTCAGTCTCGATGTTTTCCCCTTCAAGCACTCCTGCAACTTCAGTTAGGGCCGTATAGGTACAACCCTCTACATTGGGGCTACCGTTAATAAGTAATACCTTCATCTAACTCACCTCACTAAAAAATTTGTTCTTTGGTAGGTATAATATTAATTATACACTAATATTATGAAATTTCATCCTTATACACTGTAGTTTATACTATACAACACC
>DASRNC010000227.1:0-3320 GCA_035647595.1 Bacillota bacterium
ATGATTAAGTATTTATTACATCACTATACCAGTGGAGGGAATAAGAAGCAGGTAACGAATATACTATTACCGTAGGATAATATTATCATGGATCTACAAAAAAAGAGACAAGGGCAGGAGTGTAAGGCCCAAGTTCAGCAGAGTCCTGTCTCATATGAAAGGTGGAAACAGGAATGAGAAAAGCCTTAGCCCTTTCGTTAATGCTTGTGATGGTATTCACAATTTCTGCATGCCATAGGCCTGCTGTGCCTGATTATACTGAGGAGCCTTCAGATATTCCTTCTTTTGAACCTGCAGATAGTCCGGATCCGCAAGCAAGTAGTAGCCCTGAACCCAGCCCTGATACATACAATGAGTGCGAGATTGGTTTTGAAGATAAGTACCAGTGCAGAACCTATGATCTTAGCCTCATTGAGGACTTTGTCGGTGAGGGCAGGTATGAGGATAACTTCTATTTAAGGGACTTTAGACCTCATATATATCAGGCTATAAAGGAATATGATATTAACGTGGATGATTTTGGGAGCCTCTACGGCGAGGGTAGTGAAAAGAAAGACCAGCACAATCATAAGTACACAGACGAGGAAATTGCTATTCTTTATTCGGATGACATAAATAAAATAAACGAAACCTTTAGGTCACCATACACTTTATATGACGGTGAAGAGGTCTACACCATTCACGATTCACTCCACCAGTACACATTTTCAATTAGCAGTGTAAAAGTTGATAAGGAAAGTTTTCTAGATTATCTTGAAATGATGAAAAGGGAGTATAGGCCTCACTCTGAATACAAGGATGAGTTCGACAAGCTGATGAATGATGTTGAAAACATTGATAAAATCGGAGAGTTTATTAGTCACGAGGATAACCCGCTACTAGAACTGGCAAGACAGGGACGAATAAATGGGCTGGATATTGGCTTAGGGGATAGCAAGGCTAAGATGCTAGAGCTTATGGGCCCATACGATCAATCTTCTGGTATACAAGTCCTAGACGCCTTTATTTATGAGGATGAAAATCTTGTATTTCTTACTACAGGTGAAGAATTTGATGAAGACAGTGTTATTAGGATGATCATAGTGGGAGGTCCGGGCTTAGAACCCTATAATGTGAAAGTGGGTATGACCTTTGATGAGATTATTGCAGTTCTTGGGGAACCGACATCTATGAGTACTTGTCTGGAAAATTCAATTAGTGAGTATGCAGATGACTGGACTATAGTGTATATAGTTGGTGATTATATGGTAACTTTCGAGGCGGAAACCAGATATGGCCCTACAGTTTGTATGTGGTTTCACCATAAATGGTAGGTTAAAATAGGCGGTAATATAATAGGAGGTAGGTGAAATAATCATCTACCTCCTATTTGTTTATTTGCTGGGTCTATTCTAGATTTAATCGCTTTTTAAGGATTAGGTTTGTAACTGTAAAGCTAGCAGCAGTTAGGACAAAAGAAGCTAGGGTAAAGAAGATAATCACCAAATTTATTTGAGTTGCAGCGGGGATAATAGCCATTTGGTCGATATTGGCCCAGTCCGATCCATAGAAAATTGTAACGCTAAGCATACATACGGACAGGACGACTTGGTACACAATGTAAAGGATTATATACATACCGAAGGAGGCTAGCACCCTACGCCGTGAGAACAGATGGCCAAGAGCCATGGCAGCATATATCATCACTGTGCTGGAGGCAATTGCAATAAGCCCATATAGCGGCACGGTAAAGAATCCAGCAACACCGAGAAATTGTTTGAAAATTTCTATCACTTGGCCTAGTTCTTTAGCAAGGTTGGGCACCTGACTGATGATGAGAACCGAGCCCATAGTCACTAGGAAACTGGTGATTCCCCACAGCATGGATATTAGTAGCTTACTAATTATGTGCAGCCATGGCTTTACTGGTAGTGTAAACATTAGATAGCCCTCATCACCCAGCAGATTTTTGTAAAATCTTTGTATCATTATTACTAGTGTCATTATGCTGAGTCCTACGATAAGCACGACGTATAGCATTATATCGAGCATAGCTATTATGGTTCGTATGCTTGTGTTACCTGTAGACTCCAAAACGTCTAGTGGGTTAATTACTAGATGAAATAAGGAAAATGCTATTAGGACGATATACAAGGGGACCATTGTCCTTGCGGTTGCCTTAAATTCATACTTTAATAGCTTTCTTAACATTTGAACACCTCCCTGAATAGGGCATCCACAGATTGGCCAGACTCCGCACGGATCTCATCGACGGATTTTGTCATCTCTACTCTACCTTCTTTTAAGAAAATGACCTCATCTAGTACCTTTTCTATGTCCGATATCAGATGAGTTGACAGTATAATAGTAGAATCTTGGCTGTAGTTGCTCAGAATAGTATCTAAAATATAGTCTCTAGCAGCAGGGTCCACGCCAGCTATAGGCTCATCAAGTAAAAACAGTTCTGCCTCCCTACTCATAACTAAAATCAACTGTACCTTTTCCTTAGTACCCTTGGACATTGTTTTTAACCGGTCCTCTGAGTTAATGTCAAGCCTTTTAAGCATATCATAAGCCTTATCTGGATTGAAGTTATCATAAAAGTCGCTAAAAAAGTTTATTATATCCGATACCTTCATCCAATCGTTTAGATAGGTTCTTTCAGGAAGGTAGGATACGATTTTTTTAGTCTCAATTCCTGGCTTGTATCCCCCGATTTTCAATTCACCAGCTGTCGGCGTTAGGAGTTCATTGCATATTTTTATAAATGTGCTTTTGCCACTAGCGTTGGGCCCTAGTAGTCCAATGATTTTCCCCTTTGGTATATTCAAGCTTACATTATCTAGCGCCTTGACCTGGCCGAAATATTTTGACATATTCTTACATTCAAGTATTGGTTTCACTCTATCATCTCCTTTGTCATATCAGAAACTTTTGATATTATTTCATTCTTGTCAAAACCAAGCTCTGCCATCTTCAGTATAAAGGCTTCTATATGCTCAAGAGCGAGCTGGTTTTTCACTTCTTTAATCATGGCAACATCCTCCGTCACAAATCTACCAGCTGTCCTTTGGGAATTAAGCATACCATCTGCTTCAAGGCTAGCCAGTGCCCTTTGCATTGTGTTAGGATTAACTGATGCTTCATGGGCTAAATCTCGAACCGATGGCATCTTGGATCCTAGTGGGTATTCACCGGAGCAAATCTTTAACTTGATCAGCTCAATTAGTTGGGAATAGATTGGGCGATCATCTTTGATTTCCCATCCCATATGATCACTCCTTTACTTGTATTAATGCCTTAATACAATAATACAATAATACAGTTTGCCTGTCAATAGT
>DASRNC010000228.1:0-2239 GCA_035647595.1 Bacillota bacterium
CGTAAAAAGGTTGTGCTCTTTTTCTGCTTTTAGGTATGCTTGGTGAGCTTCTAATTCGGTAGGGAAGAGCCCTATTTTTTTCTGTTTGCCGTTTATGCGTATTTGGACTATCCATTTATCCTTTGATTTATCAAAGTGAACCCCTTTGTATCTACTTGTCCATTTAGGCTTATAATCATTGGGGTTAAATGAATTATCTTTGATTTTAGATAATGCAAGCTGGTAAGCATTTGAAGCCCCTACCTCATCAGTGAAGTAACCGAGGTAGGTGGTTTCCCCCTTAAATTTTATCCTTGCCATCCATTTAGAATTTTCCTTATTCCAACCAACCCCTATATACTCAGAGGTGAAGGAGTCTCTATTAGACCTAAAGCATGTTGACGAGTTCGCCCTATTGGTTACTATTCTTAGGTTCTCTAATCTGTCATCAGCCCTATTACCATTGATATGATCAACAACTAATTTGTGCCCGTTAGGCTTATGATTTAAGAAAGCCATTGCTACTAATTGAGAGAATTTATAAGTTCGAATTACGCCCCCCTTACTCAACCCTGTTATATTGTACCCTTTAGATACAGTCTGTTTCATCGCTATGCCCTTATAAAATCTTTCCCTCCCATTACTATACACTACCCACCTATCCAGACTCCTCACACTTCCCATATCACTCACCTGATAATACCCTTCGTAGTCAGGTACGTCTTTCCAAATCTCTTCTTTATTATTCATAGTATTATTATTAAAATGGCGCACCATCAGTCGTATTAAACATTTTATCTACTTGAAATGGCTTTTCGTTGGCAAAGGCATCTAAATCTGGCTTCATATCGGGAATTTTAGGCAAAGGCTCATCTAATAATTCCTGCCAACCATATATTATATTTTCATAAGGCTCGGACAACATTCGCTTACTCTCGACCTCGTAATACAAACCTACCATTAAGTCTTGTATCCCTATATCACGGTTCTTACACACCTCAATAGTATTGGTATTATCATCAAACTTTGAAGCCTCCGCCTCTCCGAAATACTCAGCCATTCTAACCTTGAAATCCTTATTACATCGGTGCACCACGATAATGTTATCGGCAAGGTTTCGTATTTCTGACGCTCCTGATATATCCTCAGCTCTTAAAAAAGATGTTGTTTTTTTTGGATGTGCAACTAACAATATATGAACATTTCTACGCTTAGCTAGGCTCGATAAAGCCTGTACGGCTTTGCCTTGTGCCCCATAGTTGTTGGAGCTTAGAGCGTCTATCTGCATAACCATTAAATTATCGAGTATTATTAAGTCCAATGAGTTCTTTACTATATAATCCTCAAAGTCTTTTATCATTTGCACAAAATCATGCCCATACTCATTGTTGTAAATATACAGTTTGTCTTTTATCCAAACATCAATAAGTCTTTTGTGCTTCTCATTAACCGTAAAAACAGAGTCGTATTTTGTGGGAGTAGTGAACTGGCGACCACTAGCCTGTAATTGAATCCAATTTTTAGCCCTATGAGCCTGTAACTCACCGCTAAACAGTCCTACCTTGAAGCCATCCTCAATTGCATTCAGAGCAAACTGCCCTAGTATTGTTGACTTGCCAGAAGCAGACAAACCACTAATAACCGTTAGTTCACCTTTTAACCACCCTATAATTTTTTTATCAATCTCTGGAATATGAGTTTTTATATAAACCAAATTTGATCTATCAACTTCTTTTATGCTACTAAACTCTAAAAACTTCTCCCCTTTCTTGTTTATCTCTTTTTGTTTTTGCTCTTCACTTACCTGTTTTACAACGGGCTTAGTTCCAAAGCTACTGTGCCCCTGATTCCTATCTTGATAATTGTAAGCATCTGGTTCGTACATCTTCCTCACATCCTGCCACTTATAACTACTGCAAGAATTATGAAAACACTTATAGGAGATAGCTCCATTATCCATCTGAAAGAATGCGGCGTCCTTGCCTTTATGTGAGTGGTCAAACAGACAGTGGTCTAATACTATCTTCTTACCACCACTAAAATCAGCTCTTTCTTGGACTTGTATGCCGTGTTTAGATATGAAACCTTCTAAGTCAAAATTCCCCGTTGAGTAATTGTTGTACCTTGACCGAACTTCCTGCTTAGGCTTCATGTCAGCCACTTTTTTAATCAAAGATTTGTCAGTAGACTTTATCTCATCAGGGGCTTTGGTTATTAAGCTACCTCTATGTGGTCTGTCTTTGCTGTCTCGACCTTTCCT
>DASRNC010000229.1:0-3248 GCA_035647595.1 Bacillota bacterium
TATACCCCAATTACGAGATTTTGGTTTTCCTTCTACTGCCTGTCAAGGTCAAGTATCTTGGCTGGATCAACTGGGCCATAATTGCCTTTTCCTTGATATTCAATCCCATAACCATGAAGCTTGCAGCTTTAGCTTCTATAATCAATTATTTAATATTTTTTAGTTCAGGTTTAAAACCAACTCTAAAAAGGAAGATAACGGTGTATAAGGATCGTAGGCGGTTTAGACAGGCCTATAAAAAATAAGTTATCCGAAAAGCAAAAGACTTATAGACATTACAATCATACCTGCAACAAGCCCATATATGGACAGGTGGTGCTCACCATATTCCCTAGCCGTTGGTAATAGCTGGTCAAAGGATATGTACACCATTATCCCTGCTACTGCCGCAAAGACTATACCAAACATAACCTCCGATAAAAAGGGCATTAGAATCAAATAACCGATTAGAGCACCAGCAGGCTCTGACAGGCCTGATAGAAATGAATAAAGAAAGGCCTTGGAACGACTACCAGTGGCATAATATACAGGTAGAGAAACTGCTATTCCCTCAGGGATATTATGTATGGCTATCGCTATTGCTATGCTAACACCCAGGCTAGGGTCCCTCAGTGTTGCCATAAAGGTAGCAAAGCCCTCCGGGAAGTTGTGAATGGAAACCGCAAGTGCTGTAAACATGCCCACCCTCATCAGACTCTTTTTATTCATCCAATCTGGCGGTTCATCCCCCTTCATGTCTTCAACCCTTCTTGCTTCATGAGGATTTTCAGCATCCGGTACCAGCTTGTCAATAAGCGCTATAAAGAGCATACCTCCAAAAAAAGCTACAAGGGCTACTATCATCCCTTTACCTGATCCCATCTCAGTAATAAGGGTTTCTTGAGCATCTGCCAATAGCTCCATAAATGATATATAAATCATTACACCAGCTGAAAATCCAAGGGCAACCGATAAAAATTTTGTATTAGTCCTCTTTGTAAAAAATGCTATAGCCCCTCCAATACCTGTTGACAGTCCTGCCAACAGCGTTAGGCCAAAGGCTAAAAGTATATTTCCACCCATCCCCGTACACCCCTCCTATAATGCTTAAATATCACTCTTCAACACACCTTAGTCTCCCTATCTATTTCTAAACATTAACAATGGCTAATAAACAACTACTTATCATTTGTAATTACTTTTTATAGACTCTTTCTATAAGACCGCCGCCTAAACACCGCTCGCTCTGATAGAGTACAACAAACTGACCGGGAGTGACAGCCCTTTGAGGCTCATCAAATACTACCCTACACCTATCCTTGTCTATATCAGTCACAAATACCCCTTGGTCCTGCTGGCGGTACCTAAACTTTGCCATGCAGGAAAAGGACTCCTCTGGTCCATGACCCGATACCCAGCTCATCTGGGATGCATCAAGAGAATTAGAGTAAAGGGCAGGGTGGCCGCCGCCCTGGGCAACATAGAGTATGTTTTTATCTAGGTCTTTGCCCACCACAAACCAAGGTTGGCCAGAACCATGGCCCCCACCTATACCTAGTCCCTTCCTCTGCCCTAGGGTATAGTACATGAGTCCATCGTGCTTACCAATAATTTGGTCTGGATTGTCAAAAGACCGCATTTCCCCAGGCTTCGCTGGCAAATAATTGCTTAGGAATTCCTTAAAATTTCTCTCACCAATAAAGCAAATCCCAGTGGAGTCCTTTCTCAAGGCAGTTTCTAGCTTATACTTTACCGCTATCTCCCGCACCTCTTTCTTTTCAAGGTGTCCTATTGGAAAAATAGTCTTTGATAGCTGGTGCTGCCCTAACTGGCATAGGAAATATGACTGGTCCTTTCCCCTGTCGACTCCCTTTAGCAAACGATATGTATCATCGACTTGATCAATCTTTGCATAGTGTCCAGTTGCAAGATAATCTGCACCAATCTGCAGGGCATAATCTAAAAATTGCTTGAACTTTATTTCCTTGTTGCATAGGACATCCGGATTGGGAGTCCGTCCATTTTTATACTCATCTAAAAAATAAGTAAATACCCGGTCCCAGTATTCCTTTTCAAAGTTCACGGAATAATAGGGAATACCGATTTGGTTGCATACCTTTACAGCCTCCTCATAGTCTAGTGTAGCCGTACAGACGCCACCAGCATCGTCCTCATGCCAGTTCTTCATAAAAACACCTATGACATCATAGCCCTGTTCTTTAAGTAGCAAAGCTGCAACAGAGGAGTCAACTCCCCCAGACATTCCTACTACTACTCTAGTTTGTGAAGGTTCTTTCTTCACTTTTATACAACTCCTTTATGATATAGGTCTGTAATCAATACCTTATTATAGGCAGGTTAAGCACAAATATCACATTTCAAATATCCATATCATACTGATAGAATCATCCTTACTTATACCATTATAACGTGATTTCCATTAGTCAACAACACCTGACAGCGGTTATCCAAGCTCACGTATCCTAGTGGTTTCATATTTGGCATTATGCTTTTCCTTGAAAAAAGGTAATTAAAATTATATCAGATTACTAGATGATAACTATTATCATTTATTATTTTCTTATTATATGGTATACTAACAAAAGGCTTGCTGGCACGATATTTTTATATGAGGAGGAATAGACACATTGGCAAGAGCAAGAGGTCCGAGATTTAAAGTCGTGCGCCACCTGGGCGAAAATGTTTATGGACATCCAAAGGCCCTTAAAAGAAGAATCAAGGAACATAGGAAGCTATCAGAGTATGGATTGCAGCTTTTAGAAAAGCAGAAATTAAAGGCCTACTATGGAATATTGGAAAAACAAATGAAGCGGTATGTAGAGCGAGCATTCAAGACAAAGGGCAATGCTGGGGATATCCTAGTTGGCCTACTCGAATGCCGCCTGGATAATATAGTATACAGACTGGGCTTTGCCTCAACCCTAAGGCAGGCAAGACAGATGGTAGTCCACGGACATATACAGGTAAACAGTGCAAAGGTCGACAAGCCATCATTCCAGGTAAAGACTAACGATACGATTTCCCTAAAGGAAAGATCCAGAAATATCAAGATGTTTGAAGACAACTTCAAAAGCTTTGGCTTAGCTGTTGACTACCTTGAAAAGAACATAGAGGACTTTTCAGGTTCACTAACAAGACCACCCATGCGGGATGAAATACCAATAGAAGTTAAGGATTCACTTGTAGTAGAATTTTACTCAAGAAGATAAGCTATATGGACTAAGCTAGCCATGTAGATAAGTAAATAG
>DASRNC010000230.1:0-2617 GCA_035647595.1 Bacillota bacterium
ATACTCTACAGGAGTATATGACACATTTATAGCAAAAGCTGCGGAACTTGATTTAGAAATTGTGTCTACTACTACATTTACTGAAGACAGTCAAACAGATTTCTCGGTTCAATTAAATGATGCTAAGGAAAAAGGTGCAGACCTTGTATTCTTACCTATGTATTATACGCCAGCGTCACTAATATTCCAACAAGCCAAAACCATGGATTATGCGCCAAAATACTTTGGTATAGATGGTATGGATGGCATTTTGACCTTGGAAGGTTTTGATACATCATTAGCAGAAGGAGTTATACTATTAACACCCTTTAATGCTGACTCAGAAGATGAAAACACACAAAACTTTGTAAACAAATATAAAGACGCATTTGGTGAAGTACCCAATCAGTTTGCGGCAGACGGTTATGACTGTATATATGCACTTTACGAAGCTATATTGGCAGATGGCACTATAACCTATGACAGCAGCAGCGAAGAAATTTGCGAGAAACTGATTGCTCAATTTACAAGCTTTACCTTTGATGGTTTGACTGGTGAAAATATGACTTGGTCAGCAGAAGGTCAAGTTAACAAAGCACCTAAAGGTATGGTAATAACTGATGGCGAATACGTTGGAATGGACTAATCAAAAACAAAAATAAAAAACAAGTAAAAGGGCTGCTGAGTGTTCGTCAGCCCTTTTACCTATCAAAAGCTTATTTGATAAATATATAAAAATAGAGATGGGGTGTATCTGTGTCCTTTATCTACCATATTATAAGTGGTATAAGCCTTGGTAGTGTCTATGCCATAATTGCTCTTGGGTATACTATGGTGTATGGGATCTCTAAAATGTTAAACTTTGCGCATGGTGATGTGATTATGGTGGGGGCATATGTGGCATTTTTTGCTATATCACTTTGGAAACTACCTCCGATTATAGGAATTATTATCGCTATGGCAGTTTGTATGGCATTAGGGGTAATAATTGAGGGACTAGCATACAGGCCATTGCGCGAAGCTACTTCTCTGGCTGTGCTAATTACAGCTATAGGAGTAAGCTATTTTTTGCAAAATAGTGCTCAATTGTTGTGGACATCAAATCCTAAAGTTTTTCCTGCAATAATGAAAGAAGGATCTTTAAAATTTTTCGATGGCCGCTTATCTGTTTCTAGAATTTCATTGTTAACAGTTTTTGTATGTGTAGTAATTATGCTACTTCTTACCTGGTTTACAGGGCGCACGAAGATGGGTAAGGCTATGAGAGCTTGCTCGGAAGACAAAGGAGCAGCCCAACTGATGGGTATAAATGTTAATGCAACAATATCTATGACTTTTGCTATTGGTTCAACCCTTGCTGCAATTGCAGGAGTCTTGTTATGTTCGGCTTATCCCACTTTGATGCCAACTACTGGAGCTATGCCAGGGATAAAGGCATTTACGGCTGCGGTGTTTGGAGGAATTGGCTCTATACCAGGAGCTATGCTAGGAGGGATATTATTAGGAATTATTGAAATCTTTGGTAAGGCCTATATTTCCACCCAACTTTCAGATGCCATAGTATTCATGGTGCTAATCATTATTTTGCTTGTGAAACCAGCAGGTCTTTTAGGCAAACAGATTCCTGAGAAAGTGTGAGGTGAAGATATGAGTAAGACGGTTATAAAAAACACATCGTTTAAAAATATTTTCACATACCTTATAGTTATTGCTGGATACATGGTGATGCAAATCGCTATTGGAACTGGCAACATAAGCTCTTCCCTAAAGGGACAATTAGTTCCTATATGTGCCTATATAGTGATGGCTGTTTCCCTTAATTTGACCGTTGGTGTATTAGGAGAGCTTTCACTAGGGCATGCGGGATATATGAGTGTGGGAGCTTTTGCTGGCGTGGTTGCCAGCACTTCTCTTGAGAATATGATAGCTTTTGCACCTTTACGCCTTGGTGTTTCTATGGCATTTGGGGCGGCTTGCGCAGGAGTTGCGGGTATACTTGTGGGTGTGCCTGTTCTTCGTTTGGCAGGCGATTATCTAGCTATTGTAACGCTAGCCTTTGGTGAAATTATAAAAAACATAATAAATTCTCTTTACATAGGGTTAGACGATATGGGATTACATTTCCATTTTTTAGGTAGTGCAGCAGACTTAAATCTTAATGAAGGCGGAAAAGTTATAATAAATGGGCCAATGGGCGTTGCTGGCATAAAGAAAATATCCACATTTACAGCAGGGTTTATACTGGTGGTTTTATCTATTGCAATTGTTCTAAACCTCATAAACAGTAGGTCAGGACGGGCTATAATGGCCCTTAGGGACAACCGTATAGCTGCGGAGAGCGTTGGAATATCCGTAGTGAAATATAAGCTCATAGCTTTTGTTATATCAGCTAGCCTTGCAGGCGCTGCGGGCGCGCTATATGCGATGAATTATTCGACAATTGTTGCCTCTAAGTTTAATTTTAATACCTCTATACTGATTTTAGTCTTTGTTGTGCTAGGTGGACTAGGCAATATAACAGGGTCTATCATAGCGGCTGTGGTACTTACTGTCTTGCCTGAAATGCTAAGAAAATTTAATGATTATCGTATGTTAATATATTCGATAGTTTTGATATTGGTAATGATTGGCACCAATA
>DASRNC010000231.1:0-2493 GCA_035647595.1 Bacillota bacterium
CAAGTAGTGGACGATATTCAGTCTAGCCTAGTTAAAAAGAATAAACATAAAAAACAACTAATAGAAGAGCTACCTCAGTAAATAAGCGGCGATAAGCCGCTTTAGCTTTTTGTAACTTACAGCAGGAGGATAAACAATGAATATTTTTAAAAAATTACTGGTCTCAATACTTATATTAATGTATACTTGTATTGGCGTTTTTGCTGATGCTCCACCAGTTATGAGTAAGTCTGCTATACTAATGGATGCCAATAGTAGCAGAGTATTGTTTGAAAAAAATGCCCACCAAAGGCTTCCTATGGCCAGTACTACCAAGATAATGACTGCTATCGTAGCACTGGAAAATGGTGGGCTCAAGGATATAGTAGTGATACCGCCAGAGGCATCAGGTGTAGAGGGCTCATCAATATGGCTTTCACCAGAAGAAGAGCATACACTTGAAGATTTGTTATATGGGCTTATGTTGCGCTCCGGCAATGATGCTGCGGTTGCTATAGCTCTCCATATATGCGACTCAGTTGAGGATTTCGCTGAACTTATGAATAAAACCGCCAAAAAAATTGGTGCAACTAATACCAATTTTACCAATCCCCATGGCCTACATGATGATAACCACTATACAACTGCTTATGACCTAACTCTAATAACATCATATGGGCTTAAAAATCCTATATTTGAAGAGATAGTATCCACCCAGCACAAAACAATAGGTTGGCCTGGGAACGAATGGGATAGGGCAATGAGAAACAAAAACAAGCTGCTTTGGCAATATGAAGGGGCTAATGGTGTAAAGACTGGATATACACGTATTGCAGGCAGATGTTTGGTTTCATCAGCCATAAGAGAAGAACTGCAATTGGTAGCAGTAGTATTAAATTGTGGCCCTATGTTTGAGGAAAGCATGCTCATATTGGATTATGGGTTCAATAATTATAAAAGTGAAAAGCTCTTACACAGTAATCAAGTAACAGATTCCATACCTATAAAGAATGGGAAAACTGAAATGGTAAACCTTGTATCAGCAGAGGGTTTTTCAATAGCCCTAAAGGAAGATGAAGCAGAAAAGGTCAAGATAGAAATAGATATCCCAGAAATAGTAAATGCCCCTGTCACTAAAGGGGAACAGGCAGGTGTGGCAAGGATTTTCTTTGAAAATCAGCTTGTGAAAGAAGTACCACTTTTATATCAGGAAACAGTAGCAAAGCAGAGTATTTGGGACTATTTGCGGCGGCTATTAAATTAACGGAGGTTAGCTTTATTAATGCGTCTACAAAAATATATGTCCTTATGCGGTATAGGTTCTAGGCGTAAGAGTGAAGAGTTTATAAAGCAGTCAAGAGTGTCTGTTAACGGACGTATAGTAACAAAGATGGGAGTTAAGGTTGACCCACACAAGGATGAGGTATATTTTGATGGCAGGGTCATAGAGCTTGACAATAAGAAATACTATATCCTACTCAACAAGCCAAAGGGTATAGTAACATCAGTAAAGGATCAATTTAATCGTAAAACCGTAATTGACGTTATTGATTGGGAGGGGCCGCGAATTTATCCCGTAGGAAGGTTGGACTACAATACAGAGGGATTGATAATACTTACAAATGATGGGGAGTTAACCAACAAATTAACTCATCCAAAATATGGTGTGGAGAAAGAGTATTTTTGCATTGCTCGCGGCCGCATACAGACATCAGATATACATAAGCTAAGAAATGGGGTTGATATAGGAAATTACAAGACATCCCCTGCAAAGGTTGTGTTCGTGAGATACAACAAAGAAAACTCTGAGCTTTGTATCACAATAAGTGAAGGCAAGAACAGGCAGGTAAGAAGAATGTTTGACGCCATTGGTTATCCTATATTGTATCTAAGACGTGAACGAATGGGTGACCTTAAAATCAATGACTTAGTTCCAGGTGGATGGCGCTTTTTGTATGATAAAGAGATCAAAGCTTTAAAGGAGCTATAGGGGATGGTGATGTTTTGCTACAATTTCGTGAAATAAAGGAAGAAGACCTAAGCGCAATTTTCTATGATAAGGAATTACGCTCCTTAGTGACTATCGATACAAAGGGTGAAAGAGTATTTGCAATGATAGTGGAGGATGATAAGAAAATTGTAGGAGGAATTAGTGGTAGTGTATTAGGGAAAAATGCTTTTGTGAATTCCATTGTTGTTAAGCGCAATGAGCAAGAAAACTTGTACAAGGATGGTCTTTACAGGGCCCTGATCAACAAACTAGATCTGAAGGGAATTGATTACCTCTTCGCATTCGATTACGATCCTACATTGGAAAATGTAGGCTTTAAACAAATTGACAAGGATAAGCCTAATAATATTTGTGGACCTGTAATCAATGAGCTTAATATAAAAGATAATGCTTATTGGATTAAAATAAAAAATTTTTTTGATAAGAAAAAGTAAAGCATTTATACTAAGCTATTGAAGGTGGTATTATATAATTTTAGATATTAGAATAATGCTCCATAAGAC
>DASRNC010000232.1:0-3970 GCA_035647595.1 Bacillota bacterium
AAGATGAGCTTCGAATGATACCGTTTATAAGAACTTTTTCAACGCCATAGCCAAATATGGGAAACAATCTATTGATATTATAATTTTTGGTTCCCAATACCAGGATTAAGGCGAATCCAAACAACATGGCATATATGGACAGCTTTGCGAACCTTGCCAGGCTCTCCAAACCCAGTAGGCTTAGGGTGAGTACACCTGCAACGAGTATTCCAATCATTATTGCAGGAGGGGTTAAAGGGAATGCATAGATTTTAATTACCTCAGTGAACTCACTAATTGTACTGGCAGCCAGGAATAAAAGGTATAGTCCAAGGGTGGCTGAAAAGGCAAACCCAACTATTCCTCCCATAGTATCATTGAATACAGCTACAATGTCTTTACCAGGGAACCGTTTTAATAGAAGATATATAAATGTAAATCCTAGCATTGCAGTGCCCATAGATATGAGTGTCATATACCAGCCGGTATTCCCCACGATGCCCGCAACAAGTCCGGGGCTGGTATAGAACACCTTTGCGCCAATGGTAATGGAAATCAGCCATGTGGCTTCTTGAACACCGAATTTTCCTTCCTTTATCATTTTCTGTTCCCCTTTTTGTCCTTATATGCCCAGCCTCGAACCGTATTACCTGCTCTTTTCTGATTTGGACTATTTAGAAGATCAGGTCTCATTCTTTGTTTCCATATGGGCTGCCGAATAATAACGTCCGGGTTCACCTTGGTTTTGGGAGCTACGGGGGCAAAGTAAGGCACACCAAAACACTTCATGCTGCAAGCCATACCGCCTATAATAAATATCCCTATTGAAATTCCATAGAAGCCTGCAAAGAAGCCCAAGAATATGAAGAGAAACTTGAGAATCCTTATGGCTACACCCAAGTAATAGTTAGGCATTGCGAAATTCCCTAACCCGGTTATTGATACGATGATGACAAGGAGAGGGCTTACCAAATTAGCCGCCACGGCAGACTGACCCAATATAAGGGCACCGATGATTCCTAGGGTATGACCTATCACATCGGGTACACGTATCCCTGCCTCCCGGATCAGTTCAAAAGCTACTTCCATCATTAGGATTTCAGCGATAACGGGAAAGGGGACGTTTTCCCTTGATCTTTCAATAGCCAAAAGTAGCTCTGTAGGTACCATCTCCGCATGGTATAATGTAAGTGCAATAAAAAAGCCCGGCAGGAACATTGCCAAAAAAAACGCCATAACTCTTATTAATCTGATAAAGGTGCCATATTGCCAGCGCATAAAGGAGTCCTCTGAGGAGTGGAACATATGAAAAAATGTAACGGGAACGGCACTTGCATAGGGGGTACCATCACAAATAAAGATTACCTTACCCTCCATTAGGAAGGAAGCGGTTCTATCCGGTCGTTCGGTAGTTAGTATCTGGGGAAAGATAGCAAGGGGGTGATCCTCAATCAGTTGATTTAGCATGCCACTTCCCATAATAAAATCTATATCAATACTCTTTATTCTTCTTTTGACTTCGTCAACGATTTTCGTGTTTGCGATTCCATCGATATACATGATCCCACAATCGGAATTATTGGTTTTCCCTATAGGGAGCATTTCGGTTATCAGATTTTTGTTTTTTATGATCTTTCGCACCAGGGTGAGATTGGTTCGAAGGTTTTCAGTAAAAGCTTCGTGGGGACCGCTTATGACCGTTTCTGTGACTGGCTGTTCTACGCTTCTTTTTTCAAAGCCCCGGCTTTCAATTAGAATTCCTTCGTGACAATCCTGAATAAATAAGGCTGTAAGGCCGTTTAGGACTTGGGAGATAACCTCATCATAAGTTGATGCCTTATCGACTTGATTAGCGGACAATACATTCTCCATAATATAGTTAATATCACATTCGTTTCCGGAGTTTTCAAAATGGTTGTCTGTCATAAGGGGACGCAGGATAAAATCCTTAATAGTTGTGCTATCTGCCATCCCTTCCACGAATACAATGAAAGCTTCGGTATCTTTGCCTATTCGGATATCCCTGATGATGACGTCCTTATTTTTAGGCATATTAAATTCCTGCTCAATTCTTTGGCGGTTTTGCATAAGAACTAAGCTTATATTGTCAGCTGACAAAGGGTCTGTTCCACTGTCTTGTTTTCTTGCAGCATTCCATTCATCTACATTGAGGGTTGGCTTTTTACCTTTTTTATTTTTAGGTTCTTGTTTATCAGTAGTTATTCTTTGTTTATCAGTAGTTGTTTCTTGTTTATTTTCTTCTTCCCTTTTTGCAGCTAAATCTATACCCTCTGTATCCTCTTCTAGCAGCTCAAATTGTTCAACATAGGGGGACTCCTTATATTGAAAAAAACCCATGATATTTTTTAGCAGTGACATCTGGACCACCCTGTTATAGTGTTTATTGACCCTATATGTAGATTATCTCCACTAGATAAGATGTTAAACATTGCAAAGGTAACATTTTTGTGGTCTCGATCACAGTCGCCAATCAGTAAAAAGACATTGGAGCTTGGGACAGCCAAGGAATTGTATTGAAAGCTGTTATTGGTGGTTATAGTAGGGATTTTGTGTTTATAAATATTATAATGCGGTATTTACTGGCACTATCATGCCTGATATTTTTAGGCCTGTTTTTTGTAGTCTATAATAAAAGATGGATTAGGAAAAATATAATAACATAAAACACTGGAGGACGCCATGAATATTGATATAACTACACCAGCCCTATTATTCCCAGCCATCACCCTGCTGATGCTAGCCCACACAAATAGGTTTTTAGCATTGGCCAATCTGGTAAGGCAGTTTAGAGTTTTATATGATGAAAAGCCAGATGATAGGGTATTTAAGCAAATAGCCAACTTTCAAAAGCGCTTAAACATCTTAAAGTACACCCAGTTTGTCAGCGTTCTTAGCTTTTTAACCTGTGTGATATGTATGTTTTTGTTTTTCTTAAACAGGATGCTGGCAGCTGAGATCACCTTTGCTATAAGCCTACTACTCATGATGGCTTCATTATTACTATCCCTGTGGGAAATTTACCTATCTGTCGATGCCCTAAAGGTAGAGCTTGGCGGGGTAGAAAAGGAGAGAAGATCACCGTAGAGTCTCACCCCCGCCTCTTTCAACTACATACCCTAGCTGAATCTCCTATATAGGTACCTTTGATAATGAACATCTTTATATAGCTGATGGCCAATATCTTCAGGGCTTTCATATGAATATTGTAAAATAGGACCAGCATTTTTTAGCAAGTAAAATCAGATATTGACGGTAGATAGAAAATAGGCTATATTCAAAATAGAGTTTATCTAAACTATAATGTTGCCTACAAAAACACAAATATAGGCGAAAAAGAAGTTAACGCGCCACTTATAGAAGTGGGCGCCTTGAAGTAGGATAAATATAAGAGGGGGCTAAAGCATAATGCTGAAGGAGTTTAAGGAGTTTGCCGTAAAGGGTAACGTAGTGGATTTGGCAGTTGGTGTTGTCATAGGAACAGCCTTTGGCAAGATTGTTACATCTCTAGTAAATGATATGATCATGCCGCTCCTGGGCAAGATCACAGGTGAGATTGACCTTACTGCTATGGAATGGGTAATCAATGATAGCACTGATCCCATACTATCTATGAAATATGGACAATTTTTTCAAAACATCATAGATTTTTTAATTATATCCTTTACAATATTTCTAGCCATAAGACTACTTTCCAAGCTAAAGAAAAAAGAGGAAAAGAAGCCCGAGCAGCCAAAGCCATCTAAGGAAGAGGTTTTGTTGACTGAAATTAGAGATCTTTTAAAGGGGCAGGATGAGGAATTGACAAATTAGGCCATGGCCATTGGTAACAAGGAAACAGCAATATAAAACAAAGGGAGAAAGGCAGGAAGCCAAACTGTCGATCTCCCTAATTCTTACCTTGTAACACTACAGGTTGTATGCTATAATTTAAGAAGCACTACATAATGTATATATATATGGAGGAAAATAT
>DASRNC010000233.1:0-5576 GCA_035647595.1 Bacillota bacterium
ATATTGTAATAACTATCATGTCATAGGAGGGTACCAATGCTAAATGCTCAAGAAGAAAGTAAGAAATATCTACTAGCCTATCTTGCCGACTGGACAGACTGGAATGTAGATATGCTCGATGTGTGCAAGCTGACACACTTAAATTATGCCTTTGCTACTATAAAAAATGGTCGTGTTACCACACAGCATTTGAAAAAGCTTGGCAGGCTTCAGAAACTTAAGTTAAAGAATCCTAATCTTAAGATACTAATTTCTATTGGCGGTTGGGGTGCTGATGGCTTTTCAGATGCTGCACTAGGGTTAGAGTCTCGCAAGCTTTTTACTGAAACAGCAACAAATATCGTTAGAGAATACAAGCTGGACGGGATTGATCTTGACTGGGAGTATCCATGCCGTGACTTTGCAGGAATAAAGGCTAGGCCAGAGGATAAGGGCAATTATACCTTGATGGTCCGTTCCCTACGTAAAGGTCTAGATGACTTATCACGGGAGAAAAATAAGCCCTATCTACTAACTATGGCAGCCGGCGCTTCAAAGCTTTTCGCTGATGATTTGGAACTTGAGCAATTAATTCAACTTTTAGACTTTATTAATATTATGACCTACGACTTTCACACAGGAACTAATATCACGGGCCATCATACAAATCTTTATGAGTTTAACGAGGGTAAATCTTTTAGTGCCTCAAAAGCTATTGATACCTTTATAAAAGCTGGTGTTCCACCGCACAAGCTTGTGCTAGGAGCAGCCTTTTATGGCCGAGGCTGGTCAGGTCTTGACAGTGGTAGTCATCCAATAGGCCAGAGTAGTCAACCCAGTGTATCCTTTACCTACGCAGATTGTAAAAAGGCAATAGAGGATAAAAGGTTAAAGCGATATTGGGATAGGACTGCTTGCGCACCCTATCTTTGGGATGGAGACACCTTTGTAGGCTATGATGACCCAAAATCCCTGCTGCATAAGGTATCCTATGTGCTAGAAAAAGAGCTGGCTGGCATTATGTTTTGGGAATGGTCACAGGATGTTGACAATGAGCTCCTCCATGCAATCTACAATGCTTACCAGGGCCAATGATTGCCTAAATGATCTAAAAAGGCAGGACTGTCGCCCTGGGACACCTGAGTAAACTGACTCCTCAACCGAGTCACCAACTAGGCCAGGATAATGGTTATCCTGTGGCTAGCTGGTAACAATATAAATGTCATGGAAAGGGCGAAAACTATGAAATTTGAATTACCTGTCTATAATGAACCAGATTTTACAAAAGACTCCCTGACCAAGAGTCCTGACGCAGTCTTTAAGGCTAGCCAAAAGGACGGAACGGCGCCAGAGGCCTATCATGGTACTACCATATTCCCCGAGTATATAAAGGTGGATGGCGTCTGGAGACTTTTAGAAGAAAGCAGGATGGATTGCGCAGTAGTTTTAGATGAAAATGATGGGCTCAAGGTTGTAGAGTTTAGAAGGCTTAAGGCCGGTGACATGGTACTCGTCGGTAGGGATGAGGATGGTAGTTGTGGCATTTATGTCCACTCTATTGGTTTTAAGCAGGACGGCACTGAAAATGACCTCTTTGCCTTTCGTACAGGCCGGTCTAGAGAAACCTCCTTTTCCATGGACTATGATTACCTATATGAACTACTAAGATATGAAAGAGACCACGGACATATTGTATGGGTACTCGGTCCTGCCATTGTTTTTGATTCAGACAGCCGGTCTGCCTTTGTCTCTATGATTGAAAAGGGCTATGTTGATGCAGTCCTTGCAGGAAATGCCATGGCCACCCATGACCTTGAGGCCTGCATCTTTAGGACCTCCCTTGGCCAGGATATATATAGCCAGGTCCCCATCTCAAAGGGGCATTATCATCATATAGACCTTTTAAACAAGGCACGAAAACACCCTTCACTAAAAAACTTTATCCAGGTCGAAAATATTGAATCGGGCATTGTCCAGGCCTGCATAAAGCAAGATGTCCCACTAGTCCTGGCCGGCTCCATAAGAGATGACGGGCCACTACCGGGTGTAATCTCAGATGCCTATAAGGCCCAGGATGAGATGCGCAAGCACACTAAGTCTGCGACAACCCTTATATGTCTAGCAACCCAGCTCCATACTATAGCGGCTGGCAACATGACCCCCTCCTACACCATAAGTGAGGGCAAGGTCAGGCCTGTCTTTATATACACTGTAGATATATCCGAGTTTGTTGTAAATAAATTAAGGGACCGGGGAAGCCTGTCAGTCACCTCTATAGTGACGAATATACAGGACTTCGTGGTCCATATAAATAATAATATATAAGGCTCTGATGAAAAACCGATGACCTTATGAATTTATCTTAAAGGTATATAATCTTCTTTCCTACCATGGAGCATATTAGGGAGACAGCCATCTCTGCCGTTTGGTTCCTATTGTCCATCATGGGGTTTACCTCAACTAGCTCTAGAGACCTTATCCCGTTGTTGTTAGATATAATCTCAGCGGCTAAGTGGGCCTCCCTATATGTGATACCTCCGTATATGGGGGTACCTACACCGGGTGCTTCACTAGGGTTTAAAACATCCATGTCAAAGCTAACATGGTAGCCCACTGTGCCCTTTGTAACTATCTTCAAGGCCTTTTCAATAACGCCCCGCATTCCATACATATCAATATCGGTTATAGTAAACACCGTGATCCCAGATTTTTTAATCAACTGAGCTTCCTTAGGGTCAATATCTCTCGCGCCTATAATCACTACTTTTTCCGGGTCGACAAAGGGCATATCATCTGTTTTGAAGGGGGCCATTTCCAAGGCTCCCACACCTGTCAAGGCTGCAAGGGGCATGCCATGAACATTCCCGGTTATTGTGGTTTCAAGGGTGTTAAAGTCTGTATGGGCATCTATCCACAATATCCCCACATTTTTAAGGACGCTCTGAACTCCAAAGACCGTGCCAACGGCTATGCTATGGTCTCCACCTAGTACTATGGGGAATGCACCATCTGTAAGGCTGGTATTAACCTGCTTGGCCAAGGCCTCATTTACTACATTTATCTGGTCTATATGCCTGGCCCGGGTTGATTGTGGCTCCTCAAACTCAATTACATCCACCGGGATATTGCCCCTGTCCCTGTAGTCAAAGCCCATATCTAGGAGCTTGTTTCTTAGGCCTGCATACCTAATAGCACTAGGACCCATATCTACGCCCCTTCTATTTGCCCCCAAATCAATTGGCACACCAATTATATCAACCTTCATAATTTCCTCCTCTGCATGTCCGAATTTCGCTTCCCTGCCAGTCCGCTTGTCCTCATATTGCTTTTCTACCCTATCAATATTTCTAGCAATTTATAATGTTTGCTATAAAGTCCTAGGCTATACCACCCAAAGTCTGCAGACTATCCTGGGCTTTGCATAGGCTAGTGTATATGCCTCCTGCCTCTATCAGGTCCTTATGCCTGCCATGCTCCCTTATCTCCCCATCCTCTAGGACAATTATCTGGTTTGCATCCTGTATGGTAGACAGGCGATGGGCTATAACTATTGTTGTCCTGTTTTCCTTAAGCTTGCTTAGGGCCTCCTGGATAAGCAGCTCAGTTTGAGTATCTACCGCTGAGGTAGCCTCATCCAGTATGAGTATGGGAGCATCTTTTAGTACGGCCCGGGCTATGGAAATCCTTTGCTTCTGGCCTCCGGAAAGCTTGACTCCCCTCTCCCCCACCCTAGTCTCGTAGCCCTCTGCCAACTCCCTTATAAAGTCGTGGGCATTGGCCATTTTTGCTGCCTCAAAGAGCTCTTCATCAGAAGCATCCTCCCTACCATAGAGGATATTTTCCTTGACTGTACCATTAAAGAGGAAGACATCTTGAGACACAATGCTTATATGCTCCCTCAGACTTGCCTGGCTTACAGTATTGATGTTTTTATGGTCTATATAAATTCTCCCCTCCTGTGGTTCATAAAAGCGGGGAAGTAAGTTTGCTATTGTAGTTTTTCCGACCCCTGTCGGTCCCACAAGGGCTAATGTCTCGCCGGATTTTACACAAAAGGATATATTCTTTAAAACAGGTATATCCTCAACATACCTAAAACTAACATTTTCAAATGCCACTGTGCCTTCAACGCCATCTAGGCTAATGGCATCAGGTGCATCCTTTATATCAAATTCTTCATCTAGGACTTCCATTACCCTCTCAGCACTGGCTAAGGCATGCTGCAGTCCTTCGTTTATTCGTCCTAGGGCTGTTATGGGCTGGTAAAAGGCCCCAATATAGAGCAAGAATGCTACAAGGTCTCCTATGGGCAGCTGGTTGGCCAAGGCCAGCCTGCCGCCAAAGTATATGATAATAACGGTGCCTATGCTGGAGACAAACTCTATGCTAGGATAAAATGAATTTGATAGCTTCAATGCCTTTAGTATTGCCTTCGTGTGCCCTCCTACACTTTTTTCTACCCTTTGGCCCTCATGGTTTTCCTTTGTAAAGGCCTTAATCTCCTTCATGCCTGAGAAATTGTCCTGCAAAAGAGCACTCATCTCACCGTTTTTAGTCTGGGCCTTCTTGAAAAGTGGCCTAGATAAACTGGAAAACTTCAAAACCATCCAAATGAGTAGGGGTATTGGTATAAGGGTCAGTAGTGCAAGCTTGGCATTCATGAGAAATAGCATTATGGAAACCCCAATAATCATAAAACCATTTACTATGACTGTAGGCCCAGCATGGGCCAAAAGCATTTCAAAATTGCGTGTGTCGTCCAAGACCCTAGCCATCAAATCACCTGTTTGCTTGTCCTGATAATAGCCTAGGGATAACTTTTGCATATGGTGGTAGAGGTCACTGCGGATGGCATGTAGTATATGCCAGGCTGCATAATGGGAAATATATTCGGTGCCAAACTGTGCTATAGCACGTACAAGGTAGACACAGAATGCAAGTATAGCCATTTTTGTAATACTGCTTAGGAAGGCTTCATCAAGCTGGCCTGTTTCTACAGTTTGGATGAGGCTCCTTATCATCTGTGGTGGTACCATATTCATCGTGGTAACTACTAACATGGAGATCGCTGCTAATACAAGAAACCACTTATATGGTTTCATGTATTTCAATAATGCCCTAAGTTCTTTCATACACACACTCCTCTAGTTTTCATAATACACAATGAATTATATCTTATAAGCCATCTTTCTTCAATCATCTAGTTGACATAAAATAAGCACCTGCCAACCAGATGCATTTGCCCACCTATAATATATGGGCTTGACGGTTTGCCCTTGTTAATGCCTATATCAAGCCTTGGCCTTACCAGACCTTTTTTTATAAAATTCTTGCACACCTAGGCAGACTAATGTGCCTATTAGCGCTCCGGCACTATCGATTAAAACATCCCTTAGCTCACAGCTCCTACCTGGTACAAAGTACTGGTGGAATTCATCTATAAAGGCATAGCCAATGGAAACTGCTAGAGTCATTATGATGGTCTTGCAAGTAGACCTTATGTTAAACCAGCCTCCTATATAGGTTAATGTGCCTAGCACAAAATAAAGTGATAAATGAGCAGCCTTGCGTACAAGGGTATGGAGTAACCCCTCGTC
>DASRNC010000234.1:0-6439 GCA_035647595.1 Bacillota bacterium
ACATTACAACGCCGATATACTATCCGAGTGACAAGCTTCATATCGGACATTCCTATACAACAGTCGCGGCTGATGCCATGGCCCGATTCAAGAGGTTGACTGGCTTTGATGTAATGTTTTTAACCGGCACAGATGAGCATGGCCAAAAAATTGAGGATATAGCCAGGCAAAACAATATCACCCCAAAAAAATACGTTGACAAGATTGTAGCCGGCATAAAGGAGCTTTGGGAGCTTTTAGATATAAGCATGGATGATTTTATAAGGACAACTGATGAAAGGCATAAGGCTGTTGTTCAAAAGATATTTAAGAAGCTCTATGACCAGGGAGATATATATAAGGATGAATACGAGGGCTGGTATTGTAGGCCCTGTGAGTCCTTTTGGACCCAGCACCAGCTGGCAGAAAACGAGTGTCCCGATTGTAGCCGGGGAGTAGAACTGGTCAAGGAGGAGAGCTACTTTTTTAAACTTAGCAAATACCAGGACAGGCTAATAAAATATATTGAGGACCATCCGGAGTTCATCCAGCCCCAATCACGTAAAAATGAGATGGTCAATAATTTTCTGAAGCCTGGCCTAGAGGATTTATGTGTTTCAAGGTCATCATTCAAGTGGGGCATACCTGTTCCCTTTGACGAAGGGCATGTAATATATGTATGGGTTGATGCAGTATCCAACTATATATCTGCCCTAGGCTATCTGAGTGAAAAGGACGATAAATACCAAAGATATTGGCCTGCCGATGTTCACCTTGTGGGCAAGGAAATAGTACGCTTCCACACTATTATATGGCCCATTTTACTAATGGCTTTAGACCTGCCCCTACCAAACCAGGTTTTTGGCCATGGCTGGCTGACTCTAGATGGTGGTAAAATGTCTAAGTCCAAGGGTAATGTTGTAGATCCAGTAGTGCTAGTTAATAGATACGGGCTTGATGCTATCAGGTACTTCCTTTTAAGGGAGCTACCCTTTGGCTCTGATGGCGTATTTTCTAATGAGGCCCTAGTAAACAGGATAAATTCTGATTTGGCTAATGACCTAGGCAATTTGGTAAGCAGGACTATAGCTATGATTGATAAATATTTTGATGGCACTATTCCAGCACCTGCCCAGGCTGAAGACCCTGATACTGACCTAAAGGACCTAGCACTTGCAACACCTGCTAAGGTGGAGGACATGATGGATGGGCTTCATTTTAGTAATGCCCTGTCCGAGATATGGAAACTGGTTGCTAGGACCAACAAATATATAGACGAAACAACGCCTTGGATCCTGGCAAAAAGTGCGGACGATAAAAAACGCCTGGCTACAGTACTTTATAACCTGGCAGAATCCATACGCTTTATCTCTGTCTTGATATCGCCCTTTATGACACAAACACCTAAGGTTATATATAAGCAACTCGGGATTAAAGAGGATGCTAGATGGGAAAGCCTGGAGCAATTTGGCGCCATTGAACCGGGCACAAAGGTTTCAAGGAGACAAGTAATATTCCCACGCCTTGATTTGGAAGAGGAGCTGGCAGCCCTAGAGACATTGAAGGAGACAGAGGCAAATGTGGCTGACACCAAGGAAGAGATAAATAAAGATAAGAATGTGGTGGCCGGCACTGCAAAGGCTGGCGAGAGTAAAAAAGATCCAGGTCTGCAGGAGATAACAATAGATGATTTTGCCAAGGTGGACCTTAGGGTGGCCGAGGTAATAGCTGCAGAAAAGGTGGAAAGGACAGACAAGCTATTAAAGCTAACCCTAGATGTAGGCGGCAAAAACCGGCAGGTAGTATCCGGTATAGCAGGTGATTATAGCATTGAGGATATGCTGGGTAAAAAGGTTATAATAGTAGCAAACCTAAAGCCCGTAAAGCTCAGAGGTGTACTTTCCCAGGGAATGATTCTAGCTGCAGGCAATGATGATGGAAAGCTGGTATTGGCTACCGTAAGCGAGGAGATTGAGAGTGGTAGCAAGGTTCAATAAGGAGGAAGGCATGTTTTTTGACACCCATGCTCATTTGGATGACAAGCGTTTTGATAAGGACAGGGAACAGCTAATAAGTGGACTGCCGGCCAGGGACATTGCCAATGTGGTAAATGTTGGTGCAGACATGGAGTCGTCACGACGGTCTATAGGACTTGCAGAAAGTTATGACTTTATATATGCATCTGTAGGGGTCCATCCGCATGCTGCCGCTGGTATGGATGATACAGATCTTGACCAGCTGGCTATCTTGGCAATTGAGCCTAAGGTAGTGGCAATAGGTGAGATAGGCCTGGACTATTACTATGATAATTCTCCAAGATTAGTCCAAAAAGAAAGGTTTGCCCACCAGCTTGAGCTCTCGGGTCGAGTGGGTCTACCGGTTATCATCCACAATAGGGAGGCCCACAAGGATACCCTAGACATATTAAGGGCCCACAGATCTATCCTAAAGGGTGGAGTCATGCACTGCTACTCTGGCAGTTGGGAGATGGCCAAAGACTTTATAGACCTAGGCTTTTACATAGCCTTAGGTGGTCCTGTTACCTTTAAAAATGCAAAAAAACCGCCAGAGCTGGCAGCAAATCTCCCAATAGAGCATTTGCTGATAGAGACGGACTGTCCCTATTTAACCCCCCATCCCTTTAGGGGCAAGCGGAATGACCCAGGCCTAATCCGGCATATCGCTGACCGTATATCGGAAATACGGCATATGGATTTATCGGAAATTGCTCGGGTAACAAAAAAGAATGCCTGTAGACTGTTTAATATTCCAGGAAAGTAAAATAAAAATATATACCACCCCCCTTGGACGAGGATTAATATGCAAAATATATGGAGGTATAAAAGCCCTATATATATGGAATAATGTATGGGTAGATGCTATTTGTTCTTAACAACCAGTCCCTAAATGTTAAAAAGGTTTGACAAGATGTTAAGAATGTATTACAATACTTTCATTGACTCCCCGTTTCCTAAAAATTAAGGAGGGTGAATATGAATTCACACAAGCGGGGCTTTTCATGGGTTAAATTTGGAATTATACTCACGATAGCCCTGGTAGTTGCCGGAGGTGCAACATTAAAGCTAATAAACAACCTCCGCAGCCAAGCAAAAAACGTAGTACTAAACTATGATGGTTATAGTCTAAATGTTACGACGCATGAAGATACAGTAGAAAAATTATTGACTAAATACGATATAGCCTTAGGGCCTGGAGATGAATTATCTCTTAATATGGATGAAAGACTTGAAGAGGAAACAGAGATCATCCTAACAAGGGCCATGGAGTTACAAGTAATGGCAGACGGGCAAGTGAAGACAGTACACCTCACAGAGGGTAATGTACAGGAGGTTCTTGACTTGGCTGGTGTTAAGGTGAGGGAGCAAGATGTGGTTAACTTCTCATTAGATGAGCAGGTTATGCCCAATGATGTAGTGAAAGTGACCAGGATAGATGAAGACACCATTGTTGAGACAGAGGGCATTCCCTACAAGGTTATTACGAGACAGAACAATGATCTGGAAGAGGGAGTCAACCAAGTAGTACAAGAAGGTGAACAGGGTGTACTAGAGAGAAAGATTAGCATAGTATACGAGGACGGAGTAGAAGTATCACGCAGTATAGTCGGCGAGACAGTCACGAGGGAAGCAGAGGACCGCATAGTAGACAAGGGAACTGCCAGATTTGTTAGTATAGCATCCCGTGGCAGGGCGAGATACTCACAGGTTCAAACCATGGAAGCTACCGCCTATACGGCAGGACCTTCATGCACAGGTAAAAGGCCTGGAGATAGCGGATATGG
The DNA here is from genome assembly GCA_035647595.1 of Bacillota bacterium. Taxonomy (GTDB): domain Bacteria; phylum Bacillota; class Clostridia; order Caldicoprobacterales; family DTU083; genus UBA3906. Next base: position 3,782 of record DASRNC010000234.1, read on the forward strand.
AAGGACGGCCAGCGGAGCCATGGTACAGCCCTATCACACCATCGCAGCTTCTAATATCCCCTTTGGCGCCAGGGTTTATATCCCAGAACTGGTTAAGTATTGGGGAGATAGAGGAGTAACTATAGACGGCATTTTTGTTGTTCAGGATAGGGGTGGCGCTATCAAAGGCAACAAGATAGATATTTACATGGAGGAATTAAGCCAAACACGAAACTGGGGACGCAGGAATGTGACCATGTATATTCTCGATTAGCATTAAGGGCAGATCAAGTGTCTGCCTTTTTTTATTGTTTAAGGTATAACATTCACATGACCTATGATATTATTATATTAAGCCCCTTGGGCTTTATTTTTTGCTAATATTTTGGATGGGTAAGCTGAAAAAAGATAATACAGGACTTAAATGAGTTTTAGGAGGTAGGAATGAAATCTCTTACATCACCCAGGCAGCTTAAAGAATTGCTAGATAGGCATGGATTTCACTTTAGAAAGAGCCTGGGACAAAACTTCTTGATTGATGAGAACATCTTAAATAAAATTGTAGACGGTGCTGGTATCTCTAAAGAGGATTTCGTTTTAGAGGTCGGACCGGGAGCAGGCACCCTGACAAGGGCTCTAGCCAGCAGGGCAAAAAAAGTAGCTGCGGTGGAGATTGACAATAGGCTCATATCCATACTTTCTGAAACATTAGGAGGGTATAACAATGTTGAGCTTATTCAAGCTGATATTCTAAAACTAGATATTAAGGAGCTTGTAGACAATGTCTTTGACGGACAGAGCTTCAAGCTGGTAGCTAATCTACCCTATTACATAACAACCCCCATTATAATGCGGTTTTTAGAAGAGGGTCATCCCTTTGAAACCATGGTTGTAATGCTGCAAAGGGAGGTAGCTGAAAGGATGATGGCAGCTAGCGGCAGCAAGGAATATGGCGCTTTAAGCATAGGAGTCCAGTTTTATACCAAGCCTAGGCTAATCACAAGGGTTCCCGCTAGTGTCTTTATGCCACCACCCAAGGTGGGCTCCATTGTGCTGGCCCTGGACAAAAGGGTTGAGCCAGCAGTTAGGGTCAAGGATAGGGGGGCCTTTTTCAGCCTGGTCAAGGCGGTATTTAGCCAGAGGAGGAAGACCCTACTAAACACTATTTATGCCTCAAAGATAAGTGATATGGAAAAGGATGATTTGAGATTAAGATTAAAGGAGCTTGGTATTGACCCACAAAGAAGGGGAGAAACTCTTAGCTTAGAAGAGTTATCTAAAATGAGTAATAAGCTTCTCTAGAATATGTAAATAACTTTATATGCTACAGGCAGATAAAAACCTTAATTTATTCTTGGCTTTTTTTAAAAATACATGCCATGGAGCAAATTAGGGTTTCTTTTTTTATTCCTCTCTCATATATTAGTAACGATGACTATAAACATTGTCTTAAAAAGTAATGAATTGGGAGGGATAAGAATTGGCAAGTAATTATTTTCACCGGTCCTTTGTTATGCTCAGGACTAAGGACAAGGGCTTTAATCACCTTAGCGGTAAAGAGCCTTCGGGATATTGTAAACTTGAGACAAGGAAAAACTTTGGACGTATCCAGGTCTACATACAGGATTTAAAGGCAGTTGACCCTGGTAAGGGGACCTATGATTTGATACTGGTATCTGACAGTAGCAGTATTCCCCCTCTAAAGCTTTTGGCTATTTGGCCGGAGGAGGACGGAAAATTTGAGCGAGCGATAAGCTTTAACCCATACAATGTAGAGGATTCAAACTATGGGATTGAGTCATTTCAGGGTATAGGGGTAGTCTTTAGGCAAAGGGATGGGGGCATGGCTATGGGCTTTCCCCTAGTGGGTTACAGGGATAAGTATATAAGCTTTGATTGGGAGGGCAATATAAGGGATCAACTTGCCAGCCTGCATAAAGACAAGCAGCAAGTCGGGCTAGAAGAGTCCCTAAATGAAGGCCACCAGGAAGACCAACCCACACCAGAGCCAGCCCATGAAGAACCAGCCCATAAAGAGCCAGCCCATGAAGGAACCCAGCTGGGGGATGATTTATTGAGCATATGGGAAGAGGTGGAGGAGCAAGAACTTTCAGATAGTGAAATAGATTATCCCAATGATTTTGACCAGGAGCCATTGGCAATAGATGGCGATTCAAATGAGAGTCAATATGATGACGAAATAGATGATGATACGTATAAAGAAGCCTATAAGCCAGAGGTTGAGGATATGACCTATTGGGGCAAGGTAAAGGAGTATTTTGAAGGACTCTTTGATAGGCATAGGAGGTTATGCCCCTTTGACACCGTTGGAGAGGAGGACTGGGTCAGGATAGAGCACAGGGATGATCCGGCGTCTTCATATTTCAAAAGGCCAGGGGGGATGTATGGCTTGGATATGAATAGTATTGACCATTACCTGGTAGGTTTGCGGAGGGAAGAGGGTAGGGTGCAATATGTTATATATGCAATACCCGGCGTATATACTGCAGTACCTCCTATGTCCATACATGGGCTGTCAAAATGGCTACCCGTTAGGGGGGGATATGGTACCGGATATTGGCTCCTATATATTGATGCAAAAACAGGAGAAATAGCATACCCTGATTAAAAATAAGAAAAAAGAGCAGGAGTATATAAAATAATACTCCTGCTCTTTTA
>DASRNC010000235.1:0-9038 GCA_035647595.1 Bacillota bacterium
GTGTGGGCAGTATGGGGCTTATAGACGAGTACCTCATCAAGTATAAAAAAATAATAGTAAAGCCTTCTATGGGTGCGCAAGGCTTGGGGATATATCAAATTAGTGGTGACTATGATAAATATCTAATAAGGGACAATAGCAAAAAACATAAGGCGGACAGGCACAGGCTAAAGAAAATGGTTGACGACTTTATAAAAAAAGGCTACCTTGTACAGCCCTATATGGAATGTAGAACGTCTATGGATGAACCCTTTGATTTTAGGATACATATTCAAAAGGACGGACAAGGGGCTTGGCAGATTACCAGAATGTATGCAAGGATTGGCGCCAGGGGCAGCATATTGAGCAATATCAGTCAAGGTGGTCTAGCTTGCCAAGCAGACTACTTCTTAAAGGTGGAATACAAGGATAGGGCATCCTACTGGAAGGACAAGCTGGAAACACTTTCATTTGATATCGCAAAACATATAGAGGAAATTTACATGCAAAGGTTTGATGAGCTTGGAATAGACCTAGCCATAGACAAGAATGATAATCTTTGGCTTTATGAGGTTAATTCAGGACCCCAGACCAAATACCATGAGCCTGAAAGAGCCAGGAATATTATAGCCTATGCCAAACATATTGCAAACAATTTAAAGGGCAAGAGCCAGGATGTTCTGTTATACCTGGGTGAAACTATTATTAGTGGCATTGATACCATCAAAGAAAAACTATCTAATGATGATAAACCCCTGTATAGCACTGTACAAAATATGATGGATACAATGGAGTGCTTTGGTATTTTAGAGCAAAGACTGAAATCGACAGTTCCGGACTATGAAAGATCTGCAACATGCACCTTATCCAAGGGCGTAAAGGACCAGTTTGCCAAGCTAGTTATTGCTTATGAGAAAAATAAGAAGGCTGAGGCTGCTAAAATTATAAGCTATTTATCAGAACCTGTATTAAAAGAGTGGATGAAGGGCCTAAAGGAGATCTAGCAGCTGCAGGTATATAGTGATTTAATATAGATTGTGCCTAAACTGGGCTAAAGTTTATCCCATATGTGCCGATAATAAATAATAGGAAAGCTTAAAAAGGAGTTTTTGATATGCGTGTTCAGGCGAGTAATGCAGTAGCCACGGGTGACAATGTAAATAGGGGGCCTGGGACAAGAGGTCACAAGCCAACAGGAGGCCAGCCAGCAGATGAGCTCTTAATCTTTGGTGGTGAGATTGTGAATGCCCTAAAAAGCACAAATGAGAAACTCCAAGTCCATAGCAGTAGGGCAGAGTTTTTTATTCATGAAAAGACTGGGGATATTATGGTCAAAATTTTAGATTTGAATACCAATGAGGTCCTAAGGGAGATTCCTCCCAGGAAAATAAAGGATATGGTAGCTAATTTTTTGGAGAGAGCCGGTCTATTGGTAGATAGGAGAGCTTAATAGTAGCTTAAAGGAGGTACATATATGTCAATTAGAATTGGCGGTCTAGCATCAGGGATGGATATCGACCAGATCGTAAATGACCTTATGCGGGCAGAACGAATAAGAGTAGACAAGGTGTTACAGGACAAAACCTTGGCTGAGTGGACTAGGGATGCATACAATGACGTAAATAAAATGCTTGCAGAATTTGTACTAGATACCCGGCAGGCCTTTGGGCTAACAAGTACATCAACAGGCTCTATAATGAGTAGGCCTGTCAGTAGCTTGACCTGGGTAAAGGGTGCAACAGTTACAGATACAAATATCGTAGCTGCAAGTGCTGGGGCTAACACGCCAAATGGTTCTTATTCGTTAAATGTCCACAACCTTGCACAGAACTGGTCATCTGCCAGCTTTGAGCCTATTTCTGGCGACAATGACAGGTCAGATATAGGGTCTCAGTTTAATTTGAATGAAAATGATATCGTGGACTTTAGGATTACAACAGGCCAAGGGGAAAATGACCAGCAAAGTATTAGGGTTTATATAGATGAGAATGAGGCATATATCAGTGTTACAGACGCCGATGGTATTGAAAATATAAGCGAGCTGGAAGGACAGGACTTGTCAAACGTCTCTCTATCCTCTATAGCCACACAAATAAACAATGCCAAGATAGGTGCAACAGCTATATATGACAGTGCAACAGACAGGTTTTTCCTGCAAACAAGCGATACAGGCCACAACAAGACCATTACCGTAGATGACAATAGTGTCTTGCATGATGAACTTGGAAATGTTAATACAGACCAAGGCTTTATCGATAAACTAAGGCTACGCCATGCAGATGGGGAGACAATGCAAGATTTGTCTTTGGGCACTACCTATAGGGGGATCGATGCTAAAATCGACTTTGGTGCTGCAACTAACATTACTATGTCGACTAATAGGATTACAATAAATAATATAGATTTGACCATTAAGGCCTTGGGCAAGGCTACAGTAAATGTTGATACTGATGAAGAGGCAGTTATAGAAAAGATCACTGGTTTTGTTAATAGCTATAACGAAATGATTGATGGAATTAACGGTGTGGTTACACAGGACCGCTACCGTGACTTTCCTCCCCTAACAGCTGATCAAAAGGAAGGGATGACCGAAAAGGAAATAGAGATTTGGGAGGAAAGGGCCAAGAGCGGCCTTTTGCGCAACGATTCCATAATTAGCAGGGTATCCCAGAGGGCGCGAACAGGAATATATCAAAATGTAGAAGGACTAGAGGGTGCATTCGCTCATTTGGTAGCTATTGGGATAACAACAGAGTCCTATTCCGCCGGCTCTATGGGAGGCAGGCTCCAAATTGATGAGTCAAAGTTAAGAGAGGCCCTTCGGACTGACGTAGACGGAGTTATGAACCTTTTATTTAAAGAACCTGACTCTAGCATTACAGATGTTAATGAAAAAAGAGCAAACACAGGTCTGATTGCCAGGGTATACAGCGATATAGCAGCGGGCATGAAGGAGATCATAAACAAGGCAGGGCCTGGTAGCGACAGACAGCTCTATAGAAATGTGGACTCTACTATGCTACTAGACTTTGTCACTAAAAATAGTAGCATCAGTATGCTAGACTCTAGCATCACTAGCTATGAAAGAAGGATTGGGGACCTAGAAGCCCGCCTTGCAAGAAAAGAGGAAGCCTACTGGAGGCAGTTCACTGCCATGGAACAGGCACTAAATCAAATGTACTCACAGAGTGAATGGCTATACCAGCAACTAGGTATGTAGGCTTGCAGTAGAGCATGACGCGGATGGAGGATGCATCGAAATGGACAATATATTAAATAAAATATTGCACCTGACCTCGGTTAATATGCAGCATGCAAACCTCATATTAAAGGTTACCCTGCAAATTAAGGATCATATTAAAAGTGAGTCAGTCAACAGCTTGAATGATGCAATTGCCTTAAGGCAAAAGCATATCAAGGATGTTTCTGCAACAAAGGACGCGATTGATGCTAACGTGGGCCAGCTAAAGGCTAGATATATGGTTGGCAGTGTAGAGGAGATAGATACAAGCAGGCATCCTAAGGCAGGGGAGATCCTTGATGTTGGGGCTAGGACAAGGGCCATATATAAGGAGATATATCATATTGATGAGGAAAACCGCAAGGGTGCGGAGATACTGATAAGAAATTATAAGGATGAATTAAAGGACATACATAGTAGTAAGAGGGTGACGGATGTGTATAAAAAACATAACGAAGGTCGCTCCATGATACTAAATAAACTAAAATAAAGGCGAGGGTAGAGGCCGCAAAATAAGGAAGCAAGGGGGAGATTAGGATGTACCAACATAATAATGCATATCAGGTCTACGAGAGCAACCAGGTTAACACAGCTCCAAAGGGAAGGCTGCTACTAATGCTTTATGACGGTGCACTAAAATTTCTTAAGCAAGCAAAAAAGGCTATGGAGGTCAATGATGTCCCGAGGGCACATGAAAGCCTTATAAAGGCAGAGGATATTATATGTGCACTCATGGATACCTTAAATACAGATGCCGGCAGCATAGCCGACAACCTGTATGCCCTATATGATTATATTTACAGGGAAATGGTCAATGCAAATATACATAAGGACAAGGAAAAGGTAGACCAAATCTACGACATGGTACAGGACTTAAGGAACACATGGGCAGAGATAGTCTAAGCCTTTTGTATAAAGGGTAAGAAAGGGTAGGAACTGTTTACAGTTTCTACTTTTGTTCTACGTCAAGACGCCCACTTTTATAAGTGGCGAGTTCACTTTTCATTTCGCTAAGCTCCAACCATAATAGGACCATGATTAGCAGTTCATTATAACAAACATTGCAACTTACAAATAAGATAATTAAGCAAGCACTTACATAAAAAGACGGGGGTCTAGAATATGAAGGCAGAATATGTTAACACATTCATACGGGCATCAATTTCTGTGATAGAGGAGCTATGCGGCAAGCAAGCCAGCTTGGGCAAGGTACATCTGAGGGATTCCCCAATCTTTGCCAACCAAGTAGTAATCATGATAGGGATGGTAGGTAGGATGAAGGGGCAGGTATACTTCGAGCTATCAGCAGATATGGCCAAAAGTATAGTATCCCTTATGATGGGCGGCCTTGAAGTCCATGACTTAGATGAAATAAGCAAAAGCGCTATATCGGAGATGGGTAATATGATTATGGGGAGCACGGGCATCCTATTTGCCCAAAGCAATATCGCTATAGAGATAACTCCGCCCTCCCTATTAACAGGCCATAGGATCGAGATATCAAATAATATCCCAACCATAGTAATCCCTCTCGAGATCGAAGAACTGGGCACATTTTCAATTAGCATATGTGCAGAGGAGTTATTATAGTAGGCGTTTATAACAATAATATTGCAGCAAAAGAAGGAAAGGCAGGTCAATATGTCGAAAAGATAATTACATAAGTAGACGATTACTAACTATTGGTATATGGGAGGAAGATATGTCTAGTATACTTGGGGCCGATAACACCTACAATTTATTAAAAAAAGCTCTTGATGCATCAAGTCTGAGACAAAAAGCTATATCCAACAATGTTGCAAATATAAACACGCCAAACTATAAGGCAAAGCGTGTGGTTTTTGAGGAAGAGCTAAGGAAACAGATGACAGCTGGCGGTAATATAAGACTCAAGCTTACAAATGATAGGCATATAGGCATACAATCGGGCAGCAGGGGTGTAGAACCAAGAATAGTAGAGGATCGGACTAACTCCATGCGTAGTGATGGCAATAACGTAGACATCGACTTAGAGATGTCAAACCTAGCCTCCAACCAGCTACTCTACAACACCCTAATCCAGCAAACCAACAATAAGATCAGCACATTACGTCATGTGATCCAGGAAGGGAAGGGCTAAAGTATGAGAATATTCGACACGATACGGATAAGTGCAACTGGCCTGACGGCGGAGCGACTGAGGATGGATACCATTTCCTCTAATATCGCCAATGCAACAACTACCCGCACTGAGGACGGAGGGCCCTATAGGAGAAAGGTTGCAGTTTTCAAAGAGGACCTTAAGACACAGCTTGACAGGCAAACAGGTAGCAGTGTTAGGCCTGGTGGGGTCAAGGCCGTTGAGATAGTAGAGGATGAGAGCCCCCTCAGAAGGGTATATGACCCTAGCAATCCTGATGCCGATGAGCAAGGCTATGTGCTCATGCCTAATGTTAATATTCTCAATGAGATGGTGGATATGATTGTTGCCACTAGGGCCTATGAAGCCAATGTCACTGCCATGAACGCTAGCAAGAGCATGATGCTCAAGGCACTAGAAATCGGTAGAAGATAAGGGGGTCCATTATGAAGGTCAATCCTGCACTAAACTTAAATTCGATAAAAGTAAATGCTAATAGGCAGATACCGGATAGGAATGTAGATTTTAAAGATACATTAAAAAATGAGCTCAATAGGATAAATGACCTGCAGCTGAAGGCCGACCAGGCTAGCCAACAGCTCGCAGTTGGAGAGGCGGAAGATATTCACTCTGTATTGCTGGCGGCCGAGGAGGCTAGACTTGCTCTAGAGATGGCAATCCAGATAAGGAACAAAATAATAGAATCTTACCAGGAGCTAAGCAGGATGCAGGTTTAAAAAAATGCACCTATGCTGAGCTTGATTTTTTTAAATCATATATTTAGGAGAGCTGAGAGTGGGCCAGTTAAAAGATTTTTTTGCAAAAACCAGGACTAAATGGGGCGAGCTAAGCAAATCAAAAAGAATGAGCATAATTATTTTATTAGGTTCATTGTTAATTGCTGTGCTCGTTTTTACTTTGACCCTCGGAAAAACAGAATATGTACCGGTATTTACCAACCTAAGCATGCAGGACTCAGCTCAGATAATTGAAAGCCTTGAGGATCAAAAATTCAACAATTATAGGTTGGCAGATGGGGGTGCCTCCATCCTAGTGCCCGCCGACAATGTTGACAAGCTACGCATTGACCTGGCCATGGACGGAACATTGCCTAACAGCGGAACAGGCTATGAGCTCTTTGATGATACAGACTACTCAATGACTGACGCGGATAGGAAGATAATGTACCAAAGGGCCTTACAGGGAGAGCTTGAACGTTCTATCCAATCTCTTGAGGAGGTGGAAAGAGCAAGGGTCCACCTGGTCCTAACAGAGGACTCTATATTTGTAAGGGAAAAGGAACCCTCCACAGGCTCAATAATTCTCACATTAAAGGCTGGGCAGACCTTAGAGCCTAGACAGATTCTTGGCATAATCTCTTTGGTATCAGGGGCAGTCAAGGACCTACCAGAGGAAAATATAAGAGTCGTGGATTCAAGGGCCAACCTGCTCAGCCAAGGGATAGCAGGTATAAATAACGACCCATGGGGTCAACAAAACACAGGTCAAAGAATGGACATAGAAAGAGAGTTTGAGCTGGGGCTAAAGGAAGACTTGAGACAGATGCTTGAGATGGTGTTTGGGGCAGGCAGGGTACTAGTCAATGTTAACGCTGACCTTGACTTTGACTCAGAAGAGAGCACCACCATTACATACAACCCCCAAGGCGTAATCCGTAGCGAACAAACCAGAATAAATAGAAACGAAGGTAGCTATGTGGGAGAGGGTGAAGGTGGCAGTCCCATTGATGACAATACACAAAACGTAATTGAAGAAGATGAAGACTATGTTAATACTGGAGGTTATTCACGCGAATCCATTATCAACTATGAAATTGGCGAAATGACCACATATTCAAAGAAAGCACCAGGGACTATTAAGCGGGTTTCAACATCAGTAGTATATGATGGGGACCTATCTGATGAAAGAAAGCAATCAATGCTTAACATAGTAATGGCTGCAACAGGCTTTGATGAGACTAGGGGAGACCTTATCAATGTGGAGGGTGTAGCCTTTGACACATCAATACAAAAGGAAATAGAAGACTTGATTGCACGTGAGGAGGCTGCCCGAATTGCTGACCAAGAAAGCCAGGCGGCCCTGCGCAGGAGCTTTCTCCTATATGGGTCTATTGGCCTTGCAGGAGCAGTCCTGCTTATATTTATTCTTATGCTGGCTTTACGGACCAGAGATAGGAATAGGGCTAGCGCCGATGAGGTGGGTTCACTTTTTGCCACAACTATAGATGAACCGCTACCCATTGATGAGCTATTAAAGCAAGCAGCACAAGAGGAGGCAAGTGAAGATAGCCTTATAGAAAGAGATATCAGGGAATTTGCTCAAGAGAATCCAGAACAGATGACTGAGCTTATTCGCGCTTGGATACTAGAGGATGAGAGGTGATAGCATGGCTCAGACCAAGAAACTAACAGGAATGCAAAAAGCAGCAATACTTTTGATAGCATTAGGGCCAGACGTGTCATCTAATCTTATAAAAAGGTTGCCTGACCGTGTAATAGAAAAGGTTTCCTACGAGATAGCCAACACTACAGGTATCCCAGCCCAGCTACGCAATGATGTGCTCAATGAATTTCAAGATATGAGCATGGCCCAGGATTATATTACAGAGGGCGGACTAGATTATGCTAGAAATCTGTTGACAAGAGCACTAGGACCACATAAGGCCAAGGAAATTATCTCGGCTGTATCTGAAATTACCCAGCAACACAAACCCTTTTCCATGGCAAGAAAGGCAGATCCCCAGCACCTGTTCAACACTATTTCAAGAGAACACCCCCAGACCATAGCCCTTATTTTATGCTACCTACAACCGGACAAATCGGCAACAGTCTTGTCTGGATTACCAAAGGAGCTACAGATGGATGTGGCATATAGGATAGCTACCATGGGTGGGACCTCGCCCCAGGTAGTGAGCCAAGTAGAATCAGTGCTGGAAAAGAAGCTTTCCTCGGTAATAGGCAAGGATTTTACAGATATAGGCGGTGTCAACTCCCTTGTCGAAATATTAAACTCCGCAGACAGGAGTACGGAAAAGGTCATACTGGATGATTTGGAAAAAGAGCAGCCAGACCTGGCAGAAAAGGTTCGGGAAGGCTTATTTGTATTTGAGGATATTGTACTCCTGGATTCTGCATCTATCCAGAGGGTTATACGGGATGTGGACAACGCAGATTTGGCCCTGGCACTCAAGGGATCATCAGAGGAGGTTGCAGATGTTATATACAGCAATCTCTCCAAGCGTGCTACTGAAACGCTTAAAGAGGATATAGAATTTATGGGGCCTGTCAAGCTTGTTCAGGTTGAAGAAGCACAAAAGAAGATTGTCGGTATTATCCGCATGCTAGATGAGGCTGGCGAGATCATTATAGTAAGGGGAGGGGACGATATACTTGTTGTATAGGCTTATAAAAAACAAGCAAGTAGACCTAGGTACGGACAAATATGAGGTCCCCATTGCTCCCATTAGCAGACCAAATAAGGACTTTACTAGTGATAGCCCCCAGACAGATGAAAGTCTCATGCTTGATGAGGCTAGAGACCAGGCATCTACAATCATAGGGCAGGCCAAGGCCAAGGTGGCGACAATGCTGGAGGAGGCAAAAAGCGAGGCTGAACTTTTGCTCAAGAAGGCGGAGGAGTCTGGCCAACAAAAAGGCTATGACAAGGGTTGTCAAGAGG
>DASRNC010000236.1:0-3717 GCA_035647595.1 Bacillota bacterium
ATTTATAAGTGATGGGTTCAACCTGGACGGATCTAGGAGGAGATTTACTAAGACCATTACAACGGATCTAAAAGGTAGGGATTTAAACAGATTCTTAACTATACAGGAAATCGAATTCGAGAAAGAGGTCAAAAAACAAGATCCGAAGTTCACTAGGTTGGCCAGGGGCACATTTGAAGCCTATTCGGTTTGGTGGCTAGAGTATAAGATAATAGAGGATAAGACCAGACAAGGATACGAATACCTATTAAACTCTCGAATCCTCCCCTACATAGGCGATAAAATATTAAACAAGCTAACCACTGGCAACATGATCGAGCTGATGCAAGTCATAGAGACTACTCCGTCAAAAAAGACCGGCAAGCTGTTATCGCCTAAGACCGTTAAGCATTATCATACTTTGCTGGGCATTATGTTTAATGATGCTGTATCCCTAAAGATATTGCCTGAAAGCCCGATGAATAATGTTCCAGTTAAAAACCCTAGCACTAGAGTTAGGAGGGATAATTATTATGACTTCGAAGACGTTAAGAAGCTATTAGGGGTACTTCCTACTGCACCTATAAGGTACCAACTGGCCACCCTGCTAACACTGAGCACCGGCTTAAGACTGGGGGAGCTGTCGGCCTTCCAGTGGAAGCATATTGACCTAGAAAATTGTGTCGTAACTGTAGAGCAAACAAATTCTTATTCTCTGAAAGAGTCAAAGATAAAAGACACCGCTAAGAATGAATCGTCTATTAGGGAAGTGGCGTTTCCAGCATCCATTGTGCCCTTGTTTATAAAGCACAGGGAGAACGAACTAACAAAGAAAGAATTGATAGGTGATGATTGGTATTATGGAAAAGACAATCCATGCGAAGAGGACTTTGTATTCACTCAGGCTGATGGTAAGGTGATATTTATTGAGACGATATCTGATTGGTTTAGGAAGTTTAGAAGAAAGCACGGCTTAAAGGAGATCACATTTCATGGGCTCCGACATACCAATGCAACCATATTGGTTGCCGGCGGCATAAATATAAAAAGCATATCCAGCAGGTTAGGCCATGCTCAAACATCTACTACCGTCAATTTATATACACATGCATTATCTAGTGTAGACAAAGAATCGGCTGATATTTTTGATAATATTATCAAAAATAGTGAAAGTGGCACGCAAAGTGGCACGAACGAAGGGCACTTAAGAATAGTTAAGTAAAACAAAACCCTTGTAACTCGCTTGTTACAAGGGCTTCCATTGGAGCTGGCAAGAGGACTTGAACCCCCAACCTGCTGATTACAAGTCAAGAGTATTTGTTTTTCTATGTTTGATTATAGCCCGATAACGTTGATATATTAGGCTTTTTAGTTGAGGACATTTTGGTTATGGTGGGTGTTTTTTGCTATAAATGGCACGAATGGCACGCAAATTGGCACGCAGTTTTAGCAAAAAAAGACCCGGGTTTCCCCGGGGTCTCTTAAGTCCTATTGTCATTTTCTAAACAACGCCTTCCACGTTTCTATGCCTACAACACCATCTACTGCTAATCTCCTATCCCTTTGGAATTTTTTAACTGCATTATACGTGATTACTCCAAATATGCTATCTACACTAAAAATGCCACTTAAATATCCTAGAGTCCTTAGTCTAGTCTGCAATATATTTGTTAGTCTACCTCTAGCTCCTTGCCTAATTACTACTAACGCAGCAATAGTTGCGTTTCCTAAATATCCGTCTACTTTAAGATTAGCTTTAAATTGTTTGTTAAGCTCTGTTTGCAGTTTTTTTACGATAGAACCATTAACATAATTTTCCCACGTTTGTTTAGGCTGTGGTTTAGGTTGTGGAGTAGGTTTAGGTTCTGTAGGTGCCTTACCAGCCTCAGTTGTAATATAAGTATCAAATCCTTTAGCCCTTAATTGTTTAGCCATGACATCGGCATTAGCCTTGATGCTATATGCCCCAACTTGAACTTTGTACAATCCTTTAGTGTCTTGTACCATATAAGTGTCAAACCCAGCCTTTTTAACCTTGGCGAGTAAAGTATCGGCATTTGCTTTAACCTTAAATGCACCAGTTTGAACTCTATACAGAATATTTGAAATAGGTTCAGGTTTAGGCTCGGGTTTTGGTTCTGCTTTAGGAACATATTTAACTCCCAAGTAAGCACATATACCTTTTGCAATAGCCTCGGCAACCCTTTGTTGATAGCCTTCGTTTAGCATCAATTTTGCTTCTTCTAAATTATCCATAAATCCGCATTCACAGAGGATGGCAGGCATGTTGGTTTCTCTGCACACAAAGAAGTTGTACGCTTGCGCCCCTCTATCTCTCAGTCCAGTAGCGGGGACTAATTCTTTTTGTACGTATGCAGCAAGTTTTTTCCCTTTTGTAGAAGATGGATGATGAAACGTGTCTACGCCTCCATGTGTACCCCATTTTCCTTGAAATGCATTATAATGGATAGACACAAACACATCTGCTTTAGCCTTATTTGCTCTATCTGTTCTAGTACGTAAAGGCGTATCCTTTGATGTATCGCTTACCATTATAGTTTTAAAGCCACATCTTTGTAGTTCGACATTTAATTTCTTGGCTGTAGGATAGTTAAACTCCCATTCGTGGATTACTTTGCCTGTATTTGGAAAGGGAGGAGTCCTTTTGCCTGGAGTGTTTAAGCCATGACCATTGTCTATCGCTACTTTATATGCCATTATTCCCCCTCCTCATCTTGTAACTGTGCTAATATAGATTTGAGCTTAGGCGGTACTGGTAGTTCTAGTTTTGCAGCATTTTCTAAAATTGAAATGCCCTCCATAGCAAAGTAATAAAAGATTACTAAGCTCCTTGTAGTCCCATTTAAATGTAGCACTCTGTCTATCGTCACCCCTACAGCAACCATTATAAGTATCATCATCTTCTTTAGAGTTATACCCTTATAGGCCTTTTGACTGTCCAGCTCTTTGCCCTTAATGCCGCAAAAGATTCCGGCGATAAAATCCAAAGCCATAAATATGAGAAGTGCAATAAACATAATGTCCAGTCCTCCCCAGAGATAGTTTACTCCTGCCCCCAGGGCGGCAATGATAACTGATACTGTTTTATCCCATTTCATTTTTCTTTTTACCCCTTTCTTACATATAAAAAGAGAGCCGGATGGCTCCCTCAAGATTAACTATATTTTCTGTATTCGTTTTCCACTGTTACGCTATCCAATTCCGCGTAAATGAGAGTAGTTGACGGATCATCATGCCCAAGAATTTGCTGCAAAATATTTAAGCTCATGCCGCTATTTAGCATATGTGTAGCAAAAGTATGTCTTATAAGATGTGGGTATACATTGATACCAAGCCCAGACTGCTCTGCTACCACTTTTATTTCCCTTTGTATCGTTCTTCGACCCATAAGCCCGATGGGGTTTCTTTCAATTACAAAAACCGCGTCGCAGTTATCTAGCCTACTCATAAAATATTTACGCAAGTGTACTTGTGCTGTAGCGTTTATATAAACTGCCCTCTCTTTGTTGCCCTTTCCTATGACCCTGATCTGCAGCCGTTGCCAATCAATATCCTGCTTTTTCATCTGTTCTACTTCTTCCAGTCTGCAACCTGTACTGTATAGTAGCTCCAACAAAGCCTTTTGCCTTAGAGTTTTTGCCCCTGTCCGCAGAGTCTCAAACTGCTCTTTTGTTAATGCTTCTCTTAACCTTTTTTCAACCTTAATAGTTTTAATTT
>DASRNC010000237.1:0-2487 GCA_035647595.1 Bacillota bacterium
ATATGTATTTGTAGCTCAAGTATCAACATGATAAATATTAAATAAGTATGAAGGAAAAGAAGGAATATATTTGTTATCGATTATAAGCTTATTGCTATTTATGGTAGATACAGAGTCATGAAGAGATGGTATATGTGCACAGAGAGACTGCTTCTATCACTATAGTTGGTGATGAGCTAATAGCAATCGTGATATCCTTGGATACGGAGGGGTAATTTTTTAAATATTTGCAGTATTTCAGTGCAAATATAAAGTATAAATGGGTAAATAAAAACTTTAGAAAAATCTAGAAAACAGTCCTTGCTTCTCGTTTTTCTTTTCAAACTTCGATGTGGGAACCATCAATATAAGGACGCTTGTCCAAATCTTGAAAAAGTCTTCCAGCTTGTATTAAATCATACCTCTACCTTGATCAGCAACCAATACCTCTTTTTTTGATATCTTATGAATAACAATATAATGAAGTAAAGAGCCGTCTACTACAACATGGGCAATTGCCGGCAGTGGAAACTCACTAAAAAATGCTTCATGATCCCCTTTTACTCCCTTTGCGGTAAACCCCAGCTTTTCTGCTGCCTTTATAATTCCAAAAGCATTAGTTCCCTGCTTGTCTGTCCCGGCTGCTTCACGTATTCTGGTTATTGATATGCCCAGTCCATATTGCTTGGATATGATAGCTAAGCATGCCGCTGCACAATCAGTAACATCGTGTTGCTTTATACATATATATTTTATAAAAGGATTATTCATAAGCTACCGTACTCCCAACCACATATATTATAATCCATATATATCCATGGGGTATAGCATACATATATTTCTATGTCTACTACTATATCTAAAAAAGTGAGTATCCTCCTGTCTTTTGCCAATACCCTCTACATGAAAAACTTGAAGTGTATAATTGCCTAAAATAGTTAGGCCACAAGACAAGGAACAAAAAGACGTTGATGAGCAAATCCGTAAAGGTTGTGGAGCTGATGTGCTTCATGTCCGCAGAGGAAAGGGTTGTTTCATAGTGAGGAAACTTATCTTGAGTGGATGCTGAATCTGTTGGACCTAAAGCCATAGTGGTATTTAGGTAGTGTGTGTTGCCTTGATATAATAAACTGAAACGAGGAGGATTAAGCAATGGAAATGGTAATATCAACGAACCATTTTGAGTTGGAACAGGAAGTGATTGTGTATCTGGATGGGGGAGCAAGCGGTTATGCGAAAGCAGTTGTTGTAGGTGGAGTAGCGGCCAGTATGGCTACTTCAGCAAAAAAAGAGCAACTATAGGATCAATTTTAGGTCCTAAAGCGGCTCTTGGAGGCACAATTATTAGCGCTACTGCCTTTGGTGTTGGCAGACTTATATTCGGGTGATTAATTCTTATAAAAAGGGTGTATTTAGTTTAACATTTGACTTTCTGGGACATCAGGGTAGATTTTTTATTGGCTTGTGTTGACAATCAATGGAATGTACAGTAATATAATGTTAAATATCATGAATTTACATATGTTACATCTATAAACATTAATATTCATAACCCACTATCAACAAGGCAAATGTTTATAAAAGGCTATACTACAAGTCATGATTCAAAATACTTTTCTAGGGGTGATTTGATGAAAAAACATATTACTATGCTAACCATACTACTATGTGCCTGCTGTCTGTTATATAGCTGTAGCTATTTTAAAACAGAAGAAACAGCCAGCCCTGACCCTAGTCCTACACATACTGCTGAACCCAGCCCAACACCTAGCTCTGACCCCGCTGTGACCATCCATCCTGAATACGGTGAGCTCCCTGTACACCTGCCAGGATCAATTAGGTTAGATAATCGAGAGACTGATGATTTTAGCTTTACACGTAAATACAGAACAACATACTACAATATATGGGGTGCATTCACAGTAGGGATGTTAAGTGAAGAACAATGGGAAGTATTCGATGATTGGTTTTTAGATACTGTACGAGAGTTCAACCATGAGAAAGACCAAACTGAAATGCTGCTAGTTTCACTAATAAAACACTTCGATGTCACCCGTGAGCAATTCGATAGTGCTGTGGAACATTATGTCGAGCAATGTACAGAAGATGGATGGGATATGAAATATGAGGAGTATGAAGTACCCAACGGAGATATCATCTACACCTTTGATAATGAGATTATAAATGAGTACTACCGATACGAGTAGATGATAGGCACATAATTATTAGAAACATGAATTATAAGTCAGTAGAATCTTTGCATTTATGAACAGCAAGAAAGAGAGTGGACGAAATATTCGTCCACTTTTTTTTGGTTCTGTATTTCGTATTTAAACTGCCTTTTTCATCAAACTCTTCTGGTCCTGAATAGTAATAGGGGTTATATCACTTTAAAATCTATGAATGAGCAAATATTCATACTTATCTGTCAACAATTTTTTTATTGGCTTGTTGTATTAGTTAAGCCTTTTTGTTATAATACGAAATAATAGGCATGCGATGAAGGGA
>DASRNC010000238.1:0-4496 GCA_035647595.1 Bacillota bacterium
GTATAGCTACGGAAGTAAAAATAGTAGAAGAGTTGGCCCAAGAGGGTATTACAAAGCATGACCTTGGCAGAGAGGGTTTTCTAGACAAGGCCTGGGAGTGGAAAAGGAAATATGGTGGCACAATAGTAAACCAGTTAAAGAAGCTCGGTTCCTCCTGTGATTGGCAAAGGGAACGTTTTACCATGGATGAGGGCTGTAGTCGTGCAGTCAACGAAGTTTTTGTAAACCTATATGAAAAGGGCTTGATATACCAGGGTGATAGAATAATAAACTGGTGTCCTGAGTGTGAGACCGCCTTATCCGACGCTGAGGTAGAACATGAAGAAAGACAGGGTAACTTTTGGCATATAGCATATCCTATAAAGGACAGTGGGCAAGTAGTTGTAGTAGCCACTACGCGGCCTGAGACAATGCTAGGAGATACAGCGGTAGCGGTACATCCAGATGACGAAAGGTATCAGCAGCTAATTGGCAAGACGGTCATCCTGCCCCTGCTAAACCGTGAGATACCCCTTGTAGCCGATTCTTATGTAGACAGCGAATTTGGCACAGGTGTGGTTAAGATTACCCCTGCCCATGACCCCAATGATTATGAGTTGGCCTTAAGACATAACCTGCCCCAGATACGGGTCCTAAATGATGACGGAAGTATGAATGATATGGCTGGAAAATATGAGGGCATGGACCGCTTTGAGGCTAGAAGGGCCATAGTAGAGGATCTAAAGGGTCTTGGACTGCTACAAAAAACAGAAGATCACAAGCACAATGTAGGTGAATGCTATAGGTGCACAACTACAGTAGAGCCCATGATCTCAAAGCAATGGTTCGTAAAAATGGAACCGTTGGCAGAACCTGCTATAGAAGCTGTCAAGTCTGGTGAAACCAGCTTTGTTCCTGTCCGCTTTGACAAGACTTATTATAATTGGATGGAAAATATTAGGGATTGGTGCATATCAAGGCAGCTATGGTGGGGTCACAGGATACCTGCATATTATTGCATGGCTTGTAAAAAAACCATAGTATCCAAGGAGCCACCAACAAGGTGCGACTGCGGGCACGATGCCTTTAGGCAGGACGATGATGTACTTGATACCTGGTTTAGCTCGGCATTATGGCCATTTTCCACACTGGGCTGGCCAGAGAAAACGGATGAATTGGAGTATTTTTATCCCACAAACGTGCTAGTTACTGGCTATGACATAATATTTTTCTGGGTTGCTAGAATGATCTTTTCCGGCATAGAGCATAGGGGGCAAGTACCATTTAAGGATGTATTAATACATGGTATGGTCCGTGATGCGGAGGGGAAGAAAATGAGCAAGTCCCTGGGCAATGGAGTAGACCCACTTGAGATAATTAGTGAATATGGAGCCGATGCCCTAAGAATGAGCTTGATAATAGGCAATTCCCCTGGTAATGATATGCGTTTTCATCCTGAGAAGGTAGAGGCAAGTAGAAATTTCGGAAACAAGATATGGAATGCTTCAAGATTTATTATGATGAACCTTGAAAACACAGGTGGCAAGGAATTAAAGCCAGGCCAACTTGAGCTATCTGATAGGTGGATTATTAGCAGAAACAACAAACTAATTAGAGAGGTTATAGAGAACCTAGACAAATATGAGCTAGGCCTTGCAGCACAGAAGGTATATGATTTTGTTTGGAACGAGTTTTGCGATTGGTATATAGAACTGGTAAAGCCCAGGTTATATGGGACTAACGAAGAGGCGAGGACTACCGCCCTTTATACCCTAGTCTATGTTTTATCTAATACACTGAAACTCCTCCACCCCTTTATGCCCTTTATAAGTGAAGAGATATGGCAACACCTATCTGAAAGTGATGATAGTAGCATTATGGTGTCACAGTGGCCAGGGGTCAAGTCAAATGAGCTTGATGATTTTGCTGAGGATAGGATGCAGGTTGTTATGGATACAATTAAGGCTATTCGCAATATAAGGGCCGAGATGGAGGTGCACCCATCGAGAAAGACAAAGCTCATAATAGTAACACCAGAGGCCAAAAAGGATGTATTCGAAGAGGCTAGATCTTATATTGAAAAGCTGGCGGGGGCATCAGAGATATTAATACAAGACAATAAGGATGGTATAGGAGATAATGCTGTATCAGTTGTTGTTGACATTGCCCAGGTATTTATCCCACTTGAGGATTTAGTTGATTTCGGAAAAGAGCTAGAGCGTCTTGAAAAGGAGAAGACAAGGCTTGAAGGGGAACTTGCCCGGGTAAATGGCAAGCTATCTAATGTTAGCTTTATAAAAAAAGCCCCTCCTGCTATAGTCCAGGCAGAGAAGGACAAAAGAGTTAAATATCAAGACATGATGCACAAGGTATTGGAGCAGTTACAGAAAATCGAAGAAATGCAGAAATAGCTTTCTATTATAGAGTAGAGGATTAGGCTGAAAAGTGGAGAAGATAACCTATAGTAGTCTTGCATCTTGTGGCTATAGATTGATAATAATATTAAGGCAGGGATGGAGAGTCTAAAAGGAGGCATATCTCATTTGAACAATCCTATTTTTGATATGGAAAAGAAGAAAAATCCGCTAACCCTCTGGTATAGGAAAAGTGCAGACAAGTGGGTAGAGGCACTTCCTTTAGGGAATGGACGACTTGGGGCTATGGTTTTCGGAGGTGTTAGGCGGGAGAGGATTCAGCTTAACGAAGATACCCTATGGTCCGGTCAGCCCTATGATACAAATAATTACAAGGCCAATGAATATATGGACCAAGTCAGGGACTTGATTTTCCAGGCTAAATATGTAGAGGCGCAAAATATCATTGAGCAAAATATGGGCGGCCCTAGCAACCAGGCATATAAACCCCTGGCAGACCTCTACTTAGAATTTACCGATATAGCCAAGGTGGAGGACTATAAAAGGGAGCTAGACCTGGCCCAAGGCATATCTAGGGTCACATATAGTCAGGGCAAGCACGGTATAAGTAGGGAGGCTTTTATCAGCTCACCTGACCAGGCAATGGTCTTGAAAATCACAAGTGATAAGCCGCATAAACTGTCATTGAAGCTAGCCCTTGATAGTCTTATCGACCACAGGGTATCAAATGAAGGAGAGGGCTGTCTGGCCCTAGAGGGGCAGTGCCCTTCTGATGTACCTGAGGGATATAGGGATAAGGTTGAAACAATTACATACAGAAATGACCAGGGCATAAAATTTGCAGTTAAGATGAAGGTGGTATGTGAGGGTGGGCGGACAAAGACTAGCCGACAATCAATAGATATTGAGAATGCAAGCACGGTGACAATTTACCTTACTGCTGCAACAAGCTTTAATAGCTTTAATAAAAACCCTGTTTCAGAGGGCAAGGATTATAGACTTATTTGTGATAATATACTTGATTCAATAGACGGTCAATCCTACAAGGAACTCAAGCAAAGGCATCTTGATGACTATCAAAGCCTATTTAACAGGGTATCTATCGACCTGGGTCATAGTGGCAGACAGGTCCTAGCAACTGATGAGCGTATAGAGGCAGTTAAGGGGGGCGGAGATGATCCCGCATTAGCCGCCCTATTGTTTCAGTACGGAAGGTACCTGCTCATATCCTGCTCACGACCTGGGACACAGGCGGCCAACCTTCAGGGTATATGGAACGAGGAAGTATGGCCACCCTGGAACAGTAACTATACAAGCAACATAAATGTTGAAATGAACTATTGGCTCGCTGAAGTATGCAACCTGGCCGAGTGCCATGAGCCACTCTTTGATATGATTGATGACCTAATGATTACAGGTATGAAGACAGCACAGATTCATTACAAGGCAAGGGGGTGGACAGCACACCACAATGTTGACCTGTGGAGATTGTCGACACCGTCAGACGGATCAGCAAGCTGGGCTTGTTGGCCTATGGCAGGAGCTTGGCTCTCGTCCCATCTTTGGGACCACTATATGTTTAGCAAAGATGTTAAATTCCTTCGTGAAAGGGCATACCCTGTTATGAAAGAGGCAGCCCTATTTTGCTTGGATTGGCTAGTAGAGTACAAGGATGGCAGTCTTGTCACATGTCCTTCAACCTCACCCGAAAACGTTTTCATTACCCCTGAGGGAGAAGAATGTAGTGTTAGCTTTGCTAGCACCATGGATATTTCACTAATTCGAGAGCTATTTATGCAATGTATAGAGGCCTCAAGGATGTTGGAGATTGACAAGAATCTTAGGTCGGAGCTAGAGCTTGCCCTATCCCGTCTGCCCAAATACAAAATAGGTAGACATGGCCAGCTCCAGGAGTGGTTCTTTGACTTTGATGAAAAGGAACCCGGACACAGGCATCTTTCACATCTTTATAGCCTCTACCCAGGTTGTGCGATTCCTGCCCTGGAGGACGAAAAATTTATGGATGCCATCCGAAATACACTTGATAGGCGTCTAAACCATGGTGGTGGGCATACGGGGTGGAGCTGTGCCTGGCTGATAAACCTTTGGGCACGGCTGGGTGATGGAGGCAAGGCCCATGAG
>DASRNC010000239.1:0-7523 GCA_035647595.1 Bacillota bacterium
CATGCCATTATCTTTTATCCTAATTCAATTAAAGTATATAAATCAATAATTCTATATTGTTATGCCTTAGTCAATAACATTGTCTATGGCCTCACCGGGTGCCACCATGGGGTATACCTTCTCATCCGGGCTTATATCACATTCAATCAGCACAGGCTCATTTAGTGAAAGTGCCTTCTTTAAGACCCCCTCGACCTCCCCATTTGACCTAATACGGAAGGCCTTAATATCATATGCGGCAGCCAGTTTCACAAAGTCTACATCAGGTCCTAGAGTCGTATGAGAGAACCTACCTTGGAAAAATAGGTCTTGCCATTGCCTAACCATGCCTAGGGTATGGTTGTTTAATACAAGCTGTATAATAGGTACCTTATACTTTGCTACTGTAGCAAGCTCCGTAGAGTTCATCTTAAAGCTACCATCTCCTGCAACATTTATTACTCTGCGGTCTGGTTTGCCCAGGGATGCCCCTATTGAGGCTCCAAGACCAAAGCCCATAGTTCCTAATCCACCTGATGTAATAAAGGTTCTTGGCTCAGTATACTTATAATACTGGGCTGCCCACATTTGGTTTTGTCCAACTTCTGTAGTAATTATAGCCTTTCCCTCTGTTACTTCATAAAGCTTCTCTAGTATAAATTGAGGATTAAGGGGACCCTGACTCTTATATTTAAGGGGGTAGGTTGCCTTCCATTCACGGATTTGGGCATTCCATGTGTTTTCTTCCTGTTCCTTTGTCTTGCTAATAAGGTCCAACAAGGTCCTTTTTACATCGTTGCAGATGGCTAGGTGGGCAGAAATATTTTTGCTAATCTCTGCAGGATCGATATCTATATGAATAATACGTGAATCTGGCGCAAATTTTTCCACCTTGCTGATAACCCGATCACTAAATCGGGCACCAATTGCTATAAGACAATCTGATTTTGACACTGCATAATTTGCAGGTCTGGTACCATGCATGCCCACCATCCCTAGAAAATACGGGTGGTCGCTGGGGAAGGCACCATTTCCCATAAGTGAAACGCATACGGGCGCTTTTATTTTTTCGGCAAACTCAACGAGCTCCTTGTTGGCACCAGAAATATTTACTCCTCCACCAGCATAGATTACGGGCCTAACACTTTCCTTTATCAGGTCCAGGACCTTTTCCGTGTTTTCCGCATTGCATTCGGATGGTTCATACCATTTCCCTCTGGTTTTCCACTCCATGGGCTGCCCGTCATCCGCCTTTAACTCTATCATAGCTGTCTGGACATCCTTGGGGATATCAACTACCACTGGGCCCGGGCGGCCGCTTGTTGCAATATCAAAGGCCTCTCGTATCACATGGGGTAGATTTTTTGGGTCCTTGACGATATAATTATGCTTTGTAATCGGTGTGGTAATACCGGCAATATCAACCTCCTGGAATGAATCCCGGCCTAAAAGAGAACCTGCTACCTGGCCTGTGAATACAACCAATGGCACTGAGTCCATATAGGCCGTGGCAATCCCGGTAATCGTATTTGTTGCTCCCGGTCCGGAGGTGACTAGGACGACACCTGGCCTGCCAGTGGCGCGAGCATACCCATCAGCAGCATGTGTTGCACCTTGCTCATGGGCTGTTAGGATATGGGTAATCTCTTTTGCATTGTACAGGGCATCATAGATTGGCAGAACTGCTCCTCCCGGATAACCAAAAATTAAATCTACATTTTGTTCCTTCAAACATTCAATTAAAATTTGCGCTCCTGTCATTTTCAACTTGCTCGCCTCACCTTCTTAATATTTTAAAACTGCTCCCGTATTAGCGGAGGTCACCATCTTGGCGTATCTTGCAAGATAACCGTGGCTTATCCTTGGCTTGGGAGCTGTCCATTTTTTCATCCTCTCCTGCAAGGTAAGATCATCAACCAAAAGATCTAGCTTGCCCCCCGGAATGTCAATTGAAATAATGTCCCCTTCCTCAACTGTAGCTATGGGGCCTCCCGCCATAGCCTCTGGTGAAACATGCCCAATGGAGGCACCTCTTGTGGCCCCCGAAAAGCGGCCATCAGTAAGGAGGGCTACATCCTTGTCTAGGCCCATGCCTGCTATGGCAGCTGTTGGCGAAAGCATCTCCTTCATGCCTGGCCCACCCTTGGGTCCCTCATACCGTATTACTATCACATCTTTTTTATTTATTTCCCCGTCCAAAATAGCCTTGTATGCCTCTTCCTCCGACCCATAAACCCTTGCCGGACCCTGGTGGACCATCATCTCAGAAGCCACAGCTGACCTCTTTACAACAGCACCATCTGGGGCAAGGTTGCCCCTTAGAACAGCTATACCACCTGTCTTACTATAGGGATTGTCTACAGGACGGATGACGTCATAATCTAATACCTGGGCCCTCCTGGCTATTTCGCCTATGGTTGCTCCACTTATAGTGGGTTGACCTAAGTGGAGCAAGTCCCTTGATGCTAGCTCCTTCATAAGGGCCTGGACGCCACCTGCCTCGTACAAATCCTGCATATGATGGAGACCTGCAGGACTAAGCTTGCATAGGTTGGGTGTTTTAGAACTTATAGTATTGACCAGGTCAAGGTCGATTGTAATACCTAGTTCATGTGCAATTGCTGGCAGGTGTAATATGGAGTTGGTCGAACACCCTAGCGCCATATCTATGGTTAGGGCATTCTCAAAGGCTTGGACTGTCATGATATCACGGGGTAACAAGTCCTTTTCCAATAGCTCCATGACCTTGATGCCTGCTTCCTTAGCTAGACGGATTCGTTCGCCATATACTGCGGGGATTGTACCGTTACCTGGCAGTGCCATTCCTACCGCTTCGGCCAAGCAATTCATAGAGTTGGCCGTAAACATACCAGAGCAAGAACCACAGCCTGGACAGGCGTGGTCTTCCATTTCATAAAGCTCATCCTCTGTCATCCTGCCTGCACTAACTGAGCCTACTGCCTCAAACATGCTAGTAAGGTCTAGGGTTTTGCCCTTCCTGCGTCCTGCAAGCATAGGACCACCACTGACCATTACAGAGTGTATATTTACCCGCCCTGCTGCCATCAACATGCCCGGCACGATTTTGTCACAATTGGGGATGAGTACCATTGCATCAAAGGCGTTGGCTTGTGCCATGGCTTCAATACTGTCTGCCACTAGTTCCCGTGAAGGTAGGGAATAATTCATGCCCTGGTGGTTCATCGCTGTACCATCACATACTCCAATGCAGGGGACTTCTATGGGAGTCCCACCGGCCATCCGTATTCCACTTTTTACTGCATCTGCAATAAGATCTAAGTGAATGTGGCCTGGTATGGCCTCATTTTTTGCGTTGACAACACCTATTATAGGGCGGTTAAGCTCCTCGTCTGTAAAGCCCATCCCCTTCAGCAGGGAACGGTGAGGCGCTCTATCAAAACCAGCCTTCATTCTGTTGCTTATCATTGGTCTCCTCCTCAAAAACACTATTTCTCTTGTTCCTTCTTTTTTTCTAAGGCCCTATAGATAAATTCCGTTTTTTATAATCTCGTATAGCCTATATCCTTTACTCCCTATTGTCATAAGGGGCCATGCTGCCTTATCCATAATTAGCTGAGACACTAGTGACCTTCCCATGCCCTTAAAAATGGATAGGGGTTGAAGGCTTGAAGTCGGCCCATGTTCCCATAGTACATGCCAAAATGCAGGTGGGGTGAAAACTGGCCGCTGGTTCCTACTGGTCCATAGCCCGTGTCACCTACAAATCCAATCAATTGTCCTTTTTTTACCCTCTGACCCTCTGCCAGACCTGCTTGATAGCTGGACAGATGGGCATAATAGTAGTAGATACTATCCCCGCCTCGAATACCTACCCGGTAACCTCCTAATTGGTTCCAGCCCAACCTCTTGATAAGGCCGTCGCATACTGAATGTATGGGTACTCCTATCTCGGCCATCAGGTCGATACCTTCATGACTTCGGTCTCCTCCATATGATCTGGCATCTCCATAGCCGTCCTCATAGGAATACTCTGCGGACACATCCAGGGGGAAGACCTTGTTATCAAAAATGTCTCGCAGCTGGGATAATGCCTCCAGCTCCCTCTGGGCCTTACGCAAGAAGGCCTTGTCATCCCGATATCCAGCCAGTATTTCTGGGAATTGCTCATCTTCCTTGATGCCAAGCAGGTGTAATGAAATCTCCCTTGACCGCTCCTGACTTATCTCCTCCGGCGGTATCCCCTCTGCAAGATCAACAGCAGCTAAGTAATGCCAGGGCACCCTTGCATCCTGCTCTAGCATAAAGTACATGGACAAGTGTTCTGAATTAAATTGGCTTGCCCTATATTGCCCTGGGGACCGGCATAGTCTGGTAAGTATAAAAGCCAGCACCATAAGTAAAAGTATGCAGGTAATCAAAAAACCTCTTAATCTCTTCTTACTGACTATGTAAATTCGGCGTTGACTGCCTTTTCTATGGCCTAGGAACATTAATAAACCTCCTAGCAAGGTATACACTTAATATTTTGTGGCCTTATACCTGCCCAGCTATCTTATCTCCCATCTCTTCTGTCCCAATCAGGGTCATACCCGGTTGCATAATATCCGGTGTACGCAAGCCTTGGTCTAGCACCTTTTCAACAGCGGCCTCAACTGCTCTTGCAGCAGCATCTGAGTCCAAACTATAGCGGAGCATCATGGCTGCACTAAGGATAGTAGCGATAGGATTGGCCTTGTCTTGTCCAGCAATATCTGGAGCGGACCCATGTATTGGCTCATATAGGCCTAATTTCCCCTTACCAAGGCTGGCCGAGGGTAGCATCCCAAGGGAGCCAGTTAGCATAGAGGCTTGATCACTTAGGATATCTCCAAATATATTGGAGGTTACAATAACATCAAACTGTCTGGGGTTGCGTACTAGCTGCATGGCTGCATTATCTACATACATGTGGTCAAGGCTGACAGTCGGGTAATCCTCCGCCACCCTAGATACCACCTCACGCCAAAGTCTCGAGCTCTCCAATACATTGGCTTTGTCAATGCTCATTAGCTTTTGGCCACGTGTCTTGGCGATATCAAAGGCTACCCTAGTCACACGCTCTATTTCTGCTGTAGTATATGCCTCCGTATCCCAAGCTTCCTCGCCATCCTTGCCCTGCCGCCTACCACGTTCACCGAAATATATGCCTCCGGTAAGCTCACGGACTACCATGATATCAAGCCCGTCTCCCAAAACTTCAGCCTTTAAGGTAGAGGCTGACTTTAGCTGGGGGAACAAGATAGCTGGCCTTAGGTTGGCAAATACCCCTAGACCCTTCCGTATACTTAAAAGACCCGCCTCAGGGCGCAGGTGACCAGGCAGACTCTCCCACTTTTCGCCACCTACTGCACCCAGGATAACAGCATCGCTACTTTTACATATATCAAGTGTTTCCTTTGGGAGGGGCACCCCTGTCTCATCAATGGCTATGCCCCCCATTACTAGCTCCTGGTAGTCTAAGTCTATATCATATTCTTCACTTATTCGTCCTAGCACCTTATAGGTCTGTTTTATGACCTCCGGTCCTATTCCGTCCCCGGGAATAACTGCAATTTTCATTTGTCGCCCATCCCTTCACGGACATAATTAATCAAGCCGTCTGCCTTTACAATATCCTGCATGAAACCGGGGAAAGGCTCTGCCTGGTAAACTCGGTCCTTAGTTAAATTTTCTATAACGCCTGTCTTTACATCGACCCGCACCTCGTCTCCCTCGCCTATATCTATAGCCGCTTGGGGACACTCCATGATGGGCAAGCCGATATTTATAGCATTGCGGTAAAAAATCCGTGCAAAGGTTTCTGCTATGACACAGCTGATACCAGAGGCCTTTATGGCAATCGGGGCATGCTCCCTAGAGGATCCACAGCCAAAATTGCTGCCTGCTACAATGACGTCACCCGCTTGGACCCGGTCTACAAAGCCCTTGTCTATATCCTCCATACAGTGACTGGCTAATTCATCCGGGTCACTGGTATTTAAGTACCTTGCTGGAATAATCACATCTGTATCAACATTGTTTCCGTATTTAATAACCTTGCCTTGTATCATTTTATAACCTCCTCAGGAGATGAAATTTTACCACTTATGGCCGAAGCGGCTGCTATAGCCGGACTGGCCAGATAAACCTCACTCTCCGGATGCCCCATCCGCCCAACAAAGTTCCTATTTGTTGTAGCCACAGCGCGTTCTCCTTTTGCTAATACCCCCATATGTCCTCCAAGACAAGGGCCACAGGTAGGTGTAGAAACTGCTGCACCTGCTTTTATGAAAATCTCCAATAGACCTTCACGCATGGCCTGAAGGTAAATCTTCTGGGTAGCGGGGAAAATGATGGTACGCACTTTTTTGTGTACCTTTTTATCCTTTAAAATTGCAGCGGCTACCCTCAGGTCACCAATCCTGCCATTGGTACAGGAGCCAATTACCACCTGGTCTATAGCCACCTCTCCCACCTGGTCTATGGTACGGGTATTGTCAGGAAGGTGTGGGAATGCCACCGTTGCTTTAATCTTTGATAAGTCAATATCTATAATTTCTTTATAGCTTGCATCATTGTCAGCCTGGTAAACTCGGTATTCCCTCTTGGAATGCTCCTTTACATAGGTTAGGGTCTGCGCATCTACCTCGAATATCCCGTTTTTGGCCCCTGCCTCTATGGCCATATTTGCCATAGTAAAGCGGTCATCCATTGATAGGGACCCTAGGCCTTCTCCTCCAAACTCCATAGATTTATAGAGGGCACCATCTACTCCTATTTGTCCTATTATATGAAGGATTACATCCTTGCCACTTACCCAGGGTTGCAGCCTACCGGTCAGGTTAAAACGGATTGCTTCTGGTACCTTGAACCAGGCCTTACCTGCTGCCATACCTGCTGCCATATCCGTACTGCCAACTCCCGTTGAAAATGCGCCCAGGGCCCCGTAGGTACAGGTATGGGAGTCAGCTCCAATAATAACATCACCGGGTACAGCCAATCCCTTTTCTGGAATCAAGGCATGCTCAATGCCCATCTGCCCTATTTCAAAATAGTTTGTTATCCCCTTTTGATGTGCAAAATCCCGCATTATCCGGCACTGCTCAGCAGATTTTATGTCCTTATTTGGTGTAAAGTGATCAGGTACTAATGCTATCTTTTCCTTATCAAAAACGCCATCCGTGCCAATTTTTCCAAACTCCTTGACAGCCACCGGTGTGGTAATATCATTACCCAGCACCAGGTCCAATTCTGCCATAATTAGCTGACCAGCCACTAACTTGTCAAGTCCGGCATGCATCGCTAGTATTTTTTGAGTCATCGTCATGCCCATTAAGTGTACCTCCTATTATTTTTCTATGCTTTTTATATCAATTCTTGTATTCTACGACTTTTCGCCCGGACCAGCTGTTTGATGGTTCCGGTATAGAAAGTGCTCTATAGAATCTATCAAGGCTGACCAGCTGGCTTCTATTATGTTGGTGGAAACGCCTACTGTCCCCCAAACCTTTACTCCGTCAGTTGACTCTATATGGACACGGACC
>DASRNC010000240.1:0-2963 GCA_035647595.1 Bacillota bacterium
CCGATGAACTATCTGGAGGTGAGCAACAGAGGGCTTCGTTGGCAAGGGCTCTTGTCAACAATCCGTCGCTGCTTATAGCTGATGAGCCTACGGGCAATCTTGATCCTGCTACCGCAAGAGAGATTATGAAAATAATAAATCTTGTTAACTACAGGGGTACCACTGTTATAATGGCTACCCATGCTAGGGAAATAGTTAATGCAATGAAAAAAAGAGTTATTACATTTCGCAAAGGGTCAGTAGTGTCGGACCGAGTTAAAGGAGAGTACTTCGGTGAAGCTTAGGTCTTGGAACAATATAATAAAAGATGGTTTAAAAAATACGGGACGTAACAGGGTGATGACCATGGCTTCTATAGGAGCTATCATGGCCGCCTTGTTTGTATTGGGGATAATTGTGGCGGCAATAATCAACCTTAACAGCGTGGTTGCAAGCCTTGAGTCCAAGGTGGAAATCACCATATATATGAAAAAAGAAGTTACCGATAGCGATATTAGAGAGGCCGAAAGGCAAATTAACAGCTGGGATGGTATAGGAGAAGCGGTATTTATATCTAAGGAAGAGGCCTTAAAGGATTGGCAGGAAGAAATGGGTGAACAGAGCTATTTGTTAGAGGGCTACAATTCACTCAACAATCCGCTACCCGACACATTCCTTATTAGGGTTGAAAAGACAGAGTTTGTAGAGGATATAGTAGGGCGGGCCAAGAGGCTGGCCACTGCTGAAGAGGTACGCTATAGTAGCGATGTAGTGGAAAATATCGGTGGTATAGCAAGGACGGTAAGATATATAGGTCTTTCCATAGTAATACTTTTATCAGTTATGTCAATAATCATTATAAACAATACAATAAAGATGTCAGTCCATTCAAGGCGTAGAGAAATAAATATAATGAAATATATAGGTGCAACGGATTGGTATATAAGATGGCCGTTTTTAATAGAGGGCCTTGTCTTGGGTCTTATAGGGGCTACCCTTGCTGGCGGAGCTACTGCGGGTGTTTACACCCTATTACTCAGGCAGGGTGACCAGGCAGGAAACATATTATCCATATTCGATATGCTGCCACTTGAGGATATCTTATATCCGATACTTATCCTATATGTGTTAATTGGATGCATGATTGGAGCCATAGCTAGTGCATTATCCATGCGAAGATATCTTGATGTTTAATATCCGATAATAGCCAATACAGCCGTGTATATAAAAAACACGGCTTTTCTTTTTGGAATGCAATTTCAATAGTATGCCCACTATGCTATAATTGAAATATTAGGATATACGGCTTACTTTATATTTGATCAAACGGGAGGGTAATATATGATAAGTAAGAGGGCAGCTGCATTAATTGCTATAGTAGTTGCATTATTCACAGCTTTTTTTTCAATCGTTATATGCGTAACGGTTGTTGAATACAGGTCAATAAGCAATGGTAATATTGCCGGTGAGCAGTTTGGAGAGCTCAAGGATTTCTACAGGAAATTTAACGGTGTTAAGGACATTATTGAAAAAAGCTACCTGGAAGAACCCAATAGTGAAGACTTACTGGACGGAGCCTTAAAAGGTTTGGTTGAAGGCCTAGAGGATCCTTATTCTTATTATATGACAGCAGAGGAATATAAGGAAATGCTCATAGACATAGAGGGTTCATATGCAGGAGTGGGCTTGTCGGTCACTGTAAACACAGAC
Source organism: Bacillota bacterium (assembly GCA_035647595.1). Lineage (GTDB taxonomy): Bacteria > Bacillota > Clostridia > Caldicoprobacterales > DTU083 > UBA3906. Next base: position 1,690 of record DASRNC010000240.1, read on the forward strand.
GATAACCAAATTACCGTTATGAATGTATTTAAAGGCAGCCCAGCCGAGAGCGTTGGTATGATGGCTGGAGACAAGATAATAGGTATTGGGGATGAGTCAGTCGATGGTGCAATGCTCGATGAGGCTGTCAGTAAAATGCGGGGTGAGCCTGATACCGATGTTAGCGTTACTGTTAATAGGGATGGCGATATTGTTAAGTTTGATCTGACACGTGCCATTGTAGAATATCCCGATATGGAGTATAGGATGATAAATGACAGGGTTGGTTACATATGGCTATATCGCTTTGACCAAAATTCCGCTGGCAATATGAAGTCTGCTATTGCAGAGCTCCAAGGACTCGGGATGGAGGGCCTGGTCTTGGATTTGAGGTCTAATCCGGGTGGTTTGCTGACAGCTTGTCTTGAGATAGCAGATATTTTCCTTCCCAAAGGATTAATAATGTATAGTGAGGACCGGTATGGTGCTAGAGAGGAGCATTCTTCTACGAGTGATCAGGTTGATATACCTTTGGCAGTACTGATAAATGGGTTCAGTGCCAGCGCCTCTGAGGTGTTTGCGGGCGCTATCCAGGACCACGAAGTGGGCGTCGTAATAGGGAAAACAACCTTCGGAAAGGGACTAGTACAATCCCTGATGCCATTCACTGAGGGAGACGTATTGAGGCTTACCACCTCAGAATACTTTACACCTAATGGGCGCAAGATCAATGGGATTGGAGTAATCCCGAATATAGAGGTAGATGACCTAGAGGAGGCCTACGAATTTACTAGAGACAATCCTGGCGAACAGCTACCTGTGGAGCTTGATGCTGCATTAACAAGGGGTATCGAAGAGCTTACAGGGCTCATAGGTGAATAAGTAGATGCAAAGGAGCTATTAATATGCAAGCATTTATACAGTTGTTGTTTACCGCTTTTGCCCAAGCTATAATCGGTTTTTTATATGTGATAGCTGTCCTAATTGCCTATACAAGTGTAAAAGCCCATTCGGGCTTTGAAGAGAAATGGTTGGGTATAGCAAGAGACAGTATAAAGAACAGGGTTATGGAGGCCATGCTATTGGGAATGCTGGCGGGTCTGGCTGTCAGCTTGCTAATAGTTGGTATGGGTATAGTTTTGGACGCAGCTACACTTATGATCTTCTGGCCCTTGACCCTGCTATTTATGTTAATATATAAAAGGCATATGTGCTTTGCATATGCGGCTAGTATAACAGGCCTGTTTAGTCTTGTATTTGAGTGGCCAGGGACTGATGTTTCAGCCATTATAGCC
>DASRNC010000241.1:0-2966 GCA_035647595.1 Bacillota bacterium
CTTCCTTTCCTGATAAATTCTTATATAAAAAGCCCCTCACACCATCAATAGGGGCGAGGGGCACGCGGTACCACCCTAGTTCATCATGCAATAAAAACATGACCTTGCTCGGTGACGTAAATCACCTGATCCTTTAACGGAATCCTCCGTAGCAGCCTACTTGATTTCAACTGCTCCACTCCGGGGCCATCTTCGGCCAGACTATCATGCCGCCAGCTCTCACCTCTACCCGGCTCTCTTTTGACAATCCTTTGTCTACCTACTCTTCCCATCATTGTGTTTATTGATATTATTGCCTAAAATATAAGTTAATTATAAGTATTTATTATGCCTGTGTCAAGTAATTTTTACCACCTATGCTAGGCCCTTTTGCTGGTCTTCTAAGCTCTTATGGTAACATCTTCTCCTTTTATGCTGGGTGGTATCAAAGTATTTCCATTGTCCTTGTACCTTGTGGTTGGATTCTAATTCGGGATTGCAGTAAGCTGTTGTTATACCGTTTTTCCAACAGGCTTCTGCCATACTAGTCATAAGTAGTGAGTTTACACCCTTGTTTTGCATATCCGGTCTAACAGCCACCAAGAGCAAGTCAACGCTGTCATTTTTCTTCAGTGCCTTAAGTAGCTTTAAAAACCCAAATGGAACAAGCTTGCCCTTTGCTTCAATAAGAGCCTGTCCTAGAGAAGGTATCCCTATACCAAATGCCGCCAATTCTCCATCTTTGTCAAGGATAATCTTTACGAAGTCAGGGTTTATGGAACTAAAGTACTGCTTGATATAAAAATCAATCTGGGCCTTGCTCAGGGCTACAACACTGTATAAATTCTTGTAAGCTTCGTTTAACAGGTTGAATATGTCATGTCCATAGGGTAGTATTTCCTTGTTACTTTTAAAGGAAACCACCTTTACGCCCAAGCGTTCTGCGGTCCTACTGGCTATCCTGTTAATTGTTTCCGGGAGCTCTTTCGGGATGTTTATACGAAATTCTAGCCAGTCAACGTCCTTTACATACCCGTTCTCTTCTAAATATTTCGGATAATACGGGAAATTGTAGATAGTAGTAAAGGATCCCTGTTCTTCGAAGCCCTCTATCAGTAGTCCTTCCTTGTCCATATCGCAAAATCCCATCGGACCCTGCGTACCGGCCAGTCCTTCCTCCAGTGCCCACTTTTCAACTACCTCAAGCAGTCCCCTGGCAACCTCCCTATCCTCAATAAAGTCGAACCACCCAAATCTGGCATAATCCCTATTCCATTTTTGGTTGGCCTTGTCATTGATGATTCCAGCTATCCTCCCTGCTAGTATGCCATCCTTGTAAGCAAGCCAATACCTGGCATAGCAATACTCAAAGGCCGGGTTTTTCTTTTCCAATAGGGTGCTTCTCTCATCCGCTTTAAGAGGTGGAACCCAGTTTGGATTATTTGAGTATAGCTTGAACGGGAAGTTAATAAATTCCCTCAATTGCTTTCGAGTCTTGACCTCGACTATTCTTAACAATAGCCATCCCCCCTTATTTAGTTTTTTATATGAAGCATTGCTATTCCTGGACCTTGTCTAGGCGTCTGACAACCCCGTCCTGGTATATACCAACTACAGGAGCACTATTTTCTGTTAAACAAAAGTCTATGTCCTCAGTTAGTCCCAATGCCTTCATTCTTTTATAGTGGTAGGTATCCTTTAATACCTCATGGATCTTATGCCTGCTAAATTCATATGCATCACAGGAAATAATGGATAAATCGTCCATCTCAACTGCTGCTTTTTCTTTGATACGGCTGATGACTGCTCCCGCAGTTATGCAATCATCGAGTGTAAACCTTCCGTTAGTGCCAGCGCAGATAAATGTTGTATCTTTGTCCTGGTCAAGTATATAATCAACAACTACATCTACATTTATCATGCTACAAATAACGACAGAGCTTGCTTCGGATGTCATCTTGATGGCCCGTGTCCCATTAGTTGTTGTCAACAGCAAGGTCTTGCCCTCTACTGTTTCCCTACTATATTCGAGGGGTGAATTGGACAAATCAAAACCCTCTATAGGCAGTGTATTCCTTTCTCCGCACAGAAGATATGAATCCTTGTCATAGTTTTTCGACATGTTCACGGCTTCTTCGATCTCTTTTACAGGAACAATCTCCCTACAATCATTGTGCAAGGCTGCTATCATAGTGCTGGATGCTCTTAGTACATCAATAACTACTACTACTTTTTCTTTAAAGTCCTTCTCCATCACGCTGTCTGGAGTAGCGTATGTGCTAAGCTTCATATGTTGTATTGCCTCCATTGTTCTATTTGTTTCCCTGATTATATCACAAACCACCTGATTTAGTCGACATTGTCTGCCATAGTGACCTGCTAATACCTAAAAGAACATCCTGCAGACTAGGACTGAGGCGATGAATCCGCTAACATCAGCGATTAGCCCTGCTACTAAGGCATACCTAGCATTTTTAATACCAACCGCGCCTAAATACACAGAAAGAGTATAAAAGGTAGTCTCAGTAGACCCCATAGCTGTAGACGCTGTCCTGCCAATAAAAGAATCTGGACCGTGAACTTTTAACAGCTCACCTACAATTCCGATGGAGGCTGCACCGGACATTGGCCTCATTATAAAGAGGGGTAAGACCTCAGCTGGCACACCTAATAAAGAAAAAAGTGGTGTGACAGCATTAATCAATATGTCCATGGCACCCGAGGACCTAAAAATCCCTATAGCAACAAACATGGCAACTAGATAGGGTACTATACGAAAGGCTGTTGTGAGTCCCTCCCCTGCACCCTCTATAAATGCATCATAGACGGCAACACCCTTCAAGTGTCCATATGCTAAAATGAATACTATAAAAACCGGTATGGCGAATATGGATATCGTCTTTACAATCTCTACCACTTGACCACCTCAAAAATAAAATAATATATTTGCGAAATAATGGTTTGGAATCTCTATTAATGTTATATAT
>DASRNC010000242.1:0-6818 GCA_035647595.1 Bacillota bacterium
GTTTAAGGCCTATAAGAACACCTTTGAGAGGATGGGGATAGACTACTCTATTGTAAAGGCTGATACAGGAGCAATGGGCGGCCTTCTCTCAGAATAGTTTCAGGCCCTGACTGCCAAAGGAGAGGATATCCTTGTGCTTGAACCTGGCAGTGGCTACGCAGCCAATATCGAGGTAGCAGGATGCCTGCCCTCTGGTGAGCCCTCGACAGAAAAGCCTCTGGAAAAAGAAAAGGTCCATACCCCTGGAGCTAAGACCATTGAAGAAGTAGCTGCCTTTTTTCAGGAGAAAACAGATAAATTTGTAAAAACACTAATCTATAGTCTTGATGGAAAACCCTACGCCCTTCTGGTAAGGGGGGACCATGAGGTAAATGAAGTAAAGATCCAAAAACTTCTTGATGTTAGCGAGGTTGAAATGGCCAGCCCAGAAGTAGTGATGGAAGTCACCGGCTCTGATATAGGCTACGCTGGCCCCCTTGGTCTTACTATTCCTATTATTATGGACCAAGAAGTGGAACTTTTAGCCAATTTCATTGTAGGAGCCAACGAAATGGATTATCATTATAAAAACGTTAACCTGGAGGACTTCACTGCCAGCCAGGTCGCTGATATTCGCCTCATTCAAGAAGGAGATCTCTGCGAAAATGGCAAGGGCAGGGTGGTATTTACCCGGGGTATTGAAATTGGCAACACCTTTAAATTAGGCGATAAATACTCAAAGGCCGTGGATCTTTACTATAGTGATGAAAAAAACAAGCTGGTCCCAGTAATGATGGGCTCCTATGGAATTGGTTCAGGTAGATGTATGGCGGCCCTGGTAGAACAAAGGCACAATGAGCACGGGATCTTGTGGCCCAAACATCTAGCCCCTATTCAAGTGGCTGTAGTTATAATCAATATGAAAAAGAAGGAACAAGTCGAGGCAGCAGAAGAGCTTTACGAAGAACTTTTAAAAACAGGTCTTGATATTTGCCTAGATGATAGAGATGAGCGCGTTGGTGTTAAGTTTAATGATATGGAGCTAATTGGTGTCTATGCTAGGATTACTGTAGGAAGAGATATCGATAAGGGCCTGGTTGAACTAAAGCTCTCTGATGAAGAGGACAAGCGCCTAGTTCCAGTGGAAGAAATCCTTCCTTTAATAAAAGATATATTTAATGGAGAATAAAGATGAAGAAAAAAAAGAAAACAAGTAGGGGCCTTAGGATTGGACAGGTAGTTTTTACCTTCTTCCTCCTAGCCCTGGTGAGTATATCCGTGGGTCTGGAGTTTTTGCCCGATCTTCACACGGTGGCAGTGCCTAGAAAGGAAACAGAACTAGGGATCGTGCAAAAAGAAGATATCAATATGAGTGTGGAAGAGCTGGAAGTCTATACAAAAAAACAAAAAAACATCCAGAATATTCTTCTTATTGGGGTAGATGAGGGCGGATATGATAGTGCTAGAAGTGATGTTATGATGATCGTCACCATTGATGGGGAGGGAAAGGTTATGAAGCTGACCTCTGTTATGCGGGACACCCTATCCTTAATTCCCACATCAAATACCTACCAAAAACTCAACCACTCCTATATGGAGGGAGGGCCTGTAGAGACCATGAGGGCAATCAATAGAAACTTTGACCTTAACATCAAAGACTTTGTTATCTTTGACTTTGATGCGGTGGCCAAGGCAGTAGACCTAATTGGTGGTTATCCTGTTTATGTTGATTCAGGTGAAGCTCATGATATGGGCACCTATGAAGGAGAACAGGTGTTAGATGGCGCGGGTGCGATAAAGTATATGCGTATTCGCTATAATTCTGGAGGAGACCAGGGAAGAAACCAGCGTCAAAGAGATTTGATCGTTTACATTATGCATTATTCTAAGAGTATGGGCCGCAGAGATTTGGTGGGCTTTGCCCAGCAGATGATGCCGGACATTCGTACCTCTTACTCCTTTGCTGATGTGGAAAAGCTGATTGATATCTATGATGGGATGAAGGACGGACTCACAACCGAACAATATAGTTTTCCCTTTGACTATACTGGGGTTACCCTAAATGATGGTCTCTGGTACGCTGTTCCAAGGAATATGAGAAGCAATGTTATGACCCTGCAAGAGCATATTTTTGGCTCTGGAAGCTATGTTCCCAGTGTAATTGTGGATGATATCAGTTATACCATAGAAAATATGTCTGGCGTATATGGCGATTAAAAAGCCTAAATAGAGCATATGTCGTGGTATTATAAAGAATGATATCAAGATATAGCTATAGGTGAAATATCAAGTAAACCACGGATAAAGGCTACAATTTCAAAGCCTTTACAGATTTTGCCTATCCGTGGTATACTTCTAGAAAGATAAGGAGGTATTTATGAAGAAGTGGATATCTGGGGTACTTGCCCTAGTATTAGTCCTAACTTTATTCACGCCTATAATGCTACCTAGCTACGCAGAAGGTGTAGCAAAAGAATCAGGAAAAGTAAATTATCCTGCCGTTCATTTGAGAGAGTCGCCCTGGGGAGAGATTGTAGATTTAATCTATGATGGTGCCTCAGTGGAAGTACTTGGCTCAAAGAAGGACAGCGATGGGAATATTTGGTATGAAGTAAATGTTAGTGATAAGCGCGGTTATATGTTTGCTGAGTATATCGATCTAGATAAGGCTCCGGCAACAGACAGCCAACTTAATGGATCAGTTAAGGTTACCTGGGATTTTGCCCGGGTTCGCACCTCCCCTTGGGGAAGTGTTCTTGGTCAACTCAGTCGGGGCCAAAGTGCCGATGTCACTGGCCAGACAAAAGACAGTGATGGAGCTACCTGGTATAAGGTGAAGTTTGGTGGCAAAGAAGGCTATATGCATGAAGAAAATGTGAGTTTTTCTTCTGCGCCAGCAGCGACACCACCAGAAACGCAGAAACCTTCCATTAAAGAAGATTCTCTAAAGGGTTCACTAAAAGTTACTTGGAATTTTGCCCGGGTACGTACATCTCCCTGGGGGACCGTTCTAGGACAACTAAACCGAGGTGATACAGCTGAGGTTACTGGCCAGACAAAGGATAGTGATGGAGCCACCTGGTATAAGGTGAAGTTCAGTGGCAAAGACGGCTATATGCATGAGGACAATGTAAGCTTTACTGCGGGCAAGGCTCCAGAAGAAGTAAAGCCTCCTGCTAGTAGTGATGTAAAAGGTTCACTTAAGGTTACTTGGAATTTTGCTAGGGTACGAACATCTCCCTGGGGAAGCATTCTAGGACAACTAAATCGTAATGAGACAGCTGAGGTTACCGGTCAGACTAAAGACGATAGCGGCGATATCTGGTATAAGGTGAAGTTCAGTGGCAAAGACGGCTATATGCATGAGGACAATGTAAGCTTTACTGCGGGCAAGGCCCCAGAAGAAGTAAAGCCTCCTGCTAGTAGTGAGACAAAAGGTTCACTAAAAGTTACTTGGAATTTTGCTAGGGTACGTACATCTCCCTGGGGAACCATTCTAGGACAACTAAATCGTAATGAGACAGCTGAGGTTACCGGCCAGACAAAAGACTCTAGTGGTGACACTTGGTACAAGGTAAAATATAGTGGTAGAGACGGCTATATGCATGAGGACAATGTTAGCTTTACTGCGGGCAAGGCTCCAGAAGAAGTTAAGCCTCCTGCTAGTAGTGAGACAAAAGGTTCACTAAAGGTTACTTGGAACTTTGCCAGGGTACGTACATCTCCCTGGGGAAGTATTCTAGGCCAACTAAACCGTAATGAGACAGCCGAGGTTACCGGCCAGACCAAGGACTCTAGTGGTGACACCTGGTACAAGGTAAAATATAATGGTAAAGACGGCTATATGCATGAGGACAATGTAAGCTTTACCGCGGGCAAGGCCCCAGAAGAAGTTAAGCCTCCTGCCAGTAGTGATAAAGTAACAGGTTCACTTAAGGTTACTTGGGACTTTGCCAGGGTACGTACATCTCCCTGGGGAAGTATTCTAGGACAACTAAATCGTGGCCAAAGTGCTGATGTTATAGGTCAGACCAAGGACTCTAGTGGCGACACCTGGTACAAGGTGAAATATAGTGGCAAAGATGGTTATATGCATGCAGACAATGTAAGTTTTTCTGCAGTCAAACCTTCGGAGCCTGATAAACCAGAAGCTGAAAAGCCACAGGTAAAAGGCAGTTTAAGGGTAAACTACTCTGTCTTAAATGTTCGCGAAAAACCCACAACCTCATCAAAGATTGTGACAAGCATAACTGATCTAACCACTCACAATTACTATGAAGAGACCCGAGACGCAAGAGGGGATCTGTGGTACAAAATTGATAAGGGTTGGGTCCATGGTGATTATGTTGATATAGGAAGTCAAAAGGTTACTGATATTAGCCTTATACTTTCAACATTAGAATACACAGGAAATCCAATAGATATTTCTGCCCATGCTGTAGGAAGCAGTCGCGCTCTGTATAAGATTTCTTTAAAGCAAGGTTCTTCCTATAAAGTACTAAGTGATTTTTCAGAAAAAAATTCTGTTAGCTTTGTGCCAACAGCAGAAGGTAGCTATACAATTAAAGTAGAAGCAAGGGATATAAAGGCTTCAGGGATTGAAAAAACCTTTGAAGAAAGCTTTACCCTTAAAAAAAATCTCTCGCCCCATACTGTAACCTATGTAGACTATGGCTCACTAGACGCCTTTGCCAAGTCTCAAGTAGGTAGGGCGGTTAAGTGGCAGGATGGTTACTGGGTAGAAGCAAGTTTTGAGGATATTATAAGAGAAATGGATCCTCAAAAGGCGCTAACCTTTACCCTTCCCCAAGCAAGCCCTAGTTCAGAGCAAGTTATTCGTATAACGGGTGCAGTAAATATGCGCAGAGGAGCTGGTATAGATAACTCTATTCTTAGAGTGGCTCAGCCCGGCGAAGAGTTTAAGCTTCTAGATACTACTAGTGTAAAGGGCGAACCATGGTATAAAGTCAATTATAAGGGTGAAGATGTATGGATCCATTCTGACTTTGCTATGGACGCAACAGCACTTAAGCCAGGATATGAAGTTAAGTTAGGAGATTTTGTAACCATTCGCTCAAACGGTACGCCTCTTAAAAAGACGGCCTCTACTGCTTCAGAAACAATCAGCTATTTGGCTGCAAATAGCAGTTATCTAGTCCTTGATCGCAGTGGTAGCTGGATGAAAGTACAGCACAATGGCAGCGAAGGCTGGATTCAAAATGCTCAGGCAAGCGGCACGGATGCGGTAAATAACAATATGTACCAATTCCTAGATCTTCGTGGAAACACAGGTCTTTCGGCCCAGGAACTAAATAGAGTTCTTGAAGGAAAGGGTATCCTTTCTGGTCAAGGAGCCGCCTTTGTTGAAGCAAGTAAACTTCATAATATCAATGAAATATATCTTGTCAGCCACGCCCTGTTAGAGACTGGAAACGGAAGTAGCCAGCTTGCTACAGGCCAGCTTGTTCAAGGAACTACAGTCTACAATATGTATGGAATAGGTGCCTATGATCAAGATCCTGTTGTTTTAGGAGCTCAAGCAGCCTATAATAATGGCTGGACGACACCAGAAAAAGCCATTATAGATGGAGCGGGCTGGATTGCTTCGGGCTATGTAAATAACTCCGATGAGCAGTACACCCTCTATAAGATGCGCTATAACTACAACAATCCACAGCATCAGTATGCAACGGATATATCTTGGGCCAAGGCTCAAACAACACAAATTAAAAATCTGTATGGTTTAGTACAGGGGTATAATCTAAGATTTGAGATCCCCCTATATGTATACAACTAATCCTTAGATAAGGGCGAGGGAGTAAAATCCTTCGCTTTTTTTGATTATAAAGACGACTCTAGTGCAAAAACAGATATGTGAGAAAAGCAAGAAAAAGCAAGAAAGACCTCTGATATAATAAAGTTTGCAAAAACAAACAAAAGTCAGAGGTCTTTTTCTTATAAAAATTACTATAAGAGAAGAAAAGAGATACCACACTAGCAGGCAGCAAGTAGGATGCTGGAGAGATAAAGTTTGATGGGATAGTACCCTCACTTGCTAGCAGGGCACACAGCCTTATTTTTATCCAAAACAGCATAACAAGGAAGAAGAGACCATTCATTGGTTCATAAGGACCCCGCCCAAGTATAGGCAAACTGAGACTCCACTTACACAAGACCTTATTACTCTATGGGCAGATAAATAAGAAAAATGCGGCTAGGAGCTCAAAAGAAAAACTATCCAAAGTCGAAGTATAAAAGCTATCCAGAGGAGCGAGTACAAATCGATATAAAGCATGAACCCAAGCACTATGTTGGCTTTTCTAGCCCTTATAGCAGGTATTATTAGATTACAGCCTTAGATGAGTGCTTACGAAGTCGTTGTCTAGAGCTAGTAAGAGAAAAGAGCACTTATAGTTCATCTAAGTTTGCAAAAAGACTGGAAGGGGAGTTTGGGTTTAAGACATCTAGATTCAACAGATAATGATATTGAGTCTGTTAAGATTGAAGATCATAGAATGAGACCCTACTTTTCTTGGCAGAATGGAATTGTAGAACGCTGTCACAGGATAGAGAATGAGCTTTTTTATTACAAGAGAAGGTTTGAAAGCTATGAACAAATGGAGAAATCCTTTAGTAGATATAGGGCCAGATATAATAAGATAGCCAGAAAAACATTGAATTTTAAAACACCTAGTGAAGTGGTAGTATATTTCCAGAAGTCGTGTCACAAAGGCTTGACTACTCTAGAAATATCCTAATTCTAATTCTCTGTATTCATTGACAAAAGAGCTTTTATTGTGTATTATAATGTTAATAGAGCTCACCACGCCTCTTGACAA
>DASRNC010000243.1:0-4695 GCA_035647595.1 Bacillota bacterium
CAATACCATAAATTTTATGACATACAAGTGTCTATACCGGACAAAATATGATTGCAAGACAAACAAGGAGGTGATATAAGTGGCAACTAACAGAAGTGGAAATTCACAAAGTTCTGGAGCTTTCAACAACTTGAAATATGAGGTAGCAAATGAACTAGGCGTTAACTTGAGTCAGGGTTACAATGGCGACCTTTCCTCAAGGGATGCTGGTCGTATTGGCGGTACTATCGTAAAGAAGGTATTTGCTGATTATAGAAACCAAAATCAGAACCAGTAATATTAATTATTAAGTATTTATATAAAATGAAAGCACAGGCTTTATAGCTTGTGCTTTCGTTTTACAAGGAGGAAAATAGATGCTTGTATCATTTGTCCGTGCATTAATTTTATATTCAGTAGTAGTCTTTACCATGCGTCTTATGGGCAAACGACAGATAGGGCAGATGCAACCCTTTGAGTTAGTTATTGCTATAATGATTGCAGAGCTAGCCTCTGTCCCAGCCCAAAATGTCGGTATCCCTTTGCTACGTGGCTTAATCCCTATATTCGCACTACTTCTGGCAGAATTCACATTATCATACCTTACACTGAAAAGTGAAAGAATTAGGGTATTTGTTTGTGGCTCACCAAGCCTACTGATTGAAAACGGTAGAATAAACTATATGGAGCTACAACGTCAGAGGATTAATCTAAATGATCTGCTTGAACAGTTAAGGTCAAAAGATATTCCAAATGTAGCGGATGTTGAGTTTGCTATACTAGAGACAGGTGGGCAACTAAACGTAATTCCAAAATCGCAGAAACGACCTGTTACTCCCTATGACCTTGATATTCCTACAGAATATGAGGGCATACCCTTAACACTCATAATGGATGGCCGTATACATCATAGGAATTTAAAATTGGCAAATTTAGATATGCCTTGGTTGTATGAACAATTAGAAGAAAGGCGTCTCAATGCCAAGGATGTTTACTTCGCTAGTGTTGATAGCAGTGGACAATTGGAGATACAAGCTAGGGTAGGCGGTAACAATCCATGAAACCAATCCTAATAATTATCATCCCCCTAGCTTTATTCATTGGATTTGGATTATTTGCTGAACATTATATATATTCATCGGCTTCTGAAATAACCAATCAGATAGAAGAGCTTCAAGCACAAGTAAATAATGAAGATTGGACCAAGGCCTCCAAGACCATTGGCCATATATCCGATAACTGGACTAGGACCCGAAAAAGATGGAATATCTATATAGACCACATGGAGGTGGATAGGATTGATACGTCATTTACAAAGGTTGAAAAATGGATTGAATTAGAGGAGAAAAAGGACTGCCTCGTAGAATTAGCAGCCCTAAAACAAACAATACTCCATATACCGGAAAATGAGAAACTAATGATTCCCAATATCCTCTAGTATGAATATGGGTCATGGTTTTTAATATCTAATAGCCTCTTTCTAGAGTTTGCAAAAGATATTGGCCAGTATAATTGTCCTTTATTCGCGCTAGCTCCTCAGGTGTACCTTTAGCTACTATCAACCCTCCCCCTTCTCCTCCTTCTGGTCCTAGATCAATAATATAATCTGCTGTTTTAATCACATCTAGATTATGTTCTATGATAACTACTGTATTACCACCCTCTACTAGCCGCTGCAGTATGCCAATAAGCTTTTTTACATCAGCAGAATGAAGCCCTGTTGTTGGCTCATCAAGAATATAAAAGGTCCTCCCTGTACTACGCTTACTCAGCTCCGATGCCAGTTTTATCCTCTGTGCCTCTCCGCCTGACAGGGTGGTAGATGGCTGCCCTAGTTTTATATAGGCCAGTCCAACATCAAACAAGGTCTGGAGTTTGCTGTGTATCCTGGGGATGTTTTTAAAGAACTTTAAGGCCTCCTCAACAGTCATATCAAGTATCTGTGCTATGTTCTTGCCCTTGTATTTTACCTCCAGGGTCTCCCGGTTGTAACGCTTGCCATTACAGACTTCGCAGGGCACGAAAACGTCCGGTAAAAAATGCATCTCTATTCTCAAAATACCGTCTCCCCTGCAGGCTTCGCATCTCCCGCCCTTAACATTAAAGCTAAAGCGTCCATTGGCGTAGCCTCTAATCTTGGCCTCATTCGTCATGGCAAATACTTCTCTGATAGAGGTAAAGACTCCCGTATAAGTGGCTGGATTTGACCGGGGTGTCCTGCCTATAGGGGACTGGTCTATACTAATAACCTTGTCCAGCTGGTCTTGTCCTTTAATACCGCCAGACTTCCCAGGCTTTGTGTTTGCCCTGTTTAAATCCCTGGCAAGTGTCTTATATAGTATCTCGTTGACAAGGGTACTTTTACCGGATCCAGAAACGCCTGTAACACATGTTATCAGGCCCAAAGGAATATCCACCCCTATGTTTTTAAGGTTGTTCTCACTTGCTCCAACAATCTTGAGCCAGTCTTTCCCCGGTTGCCTTCTAGAATCCGGTATATCAATCCTTTTTCTACCGCTCAAGTATTGTCCCGTGATAGAGTCCTTATCTTCCATAACACTTGTTGGTGGCGCTGCTACAACTATTTCCCCACCATGAACCCCTGCACCTGGTCCTATATCTATTAAAAAGTCTGAGGCAAGCATTGTTTCCTCATCGTGCTCTACTACAATCAATGTATTACCCTGATCTCTCAAGTTTTTAAGTGCCTCGATTAGCCTGGCATTATCCCTTTGGTGAAGCCCTATGCTTGGCTCATCCAATACATAAAGTACGCCCACAAGTCCCGATCCTATCTGGGTAGCAAGCCTTATCCTTTGTGCCTCACCCCCTGATAGGGTACCCGCTGGCCTGGAAAGAGCCAGGTAGTCAAGGCCCACATTTATCAAAAAGCTTAGCCTTGCCTGGACCTCCTTGATGATTTGACTGGCTATCATCATATGTTTTTCAGACAATTCAATACTGCCAATAAAGCCTAGAGCCTCCCTTATGGACAATTCAGTTATCTGGTGAATATTCATATCTCCCACCTTAACTGCAATTACTTCAGGCTTTAGGCGGGTACCCTTGCACCCTGGGCAGGGAGACTTGCCCATATATGTCTCAATGTCCTCCTTGACGCCCTGGGACTGGGTGTCCTTGTACCGCCTCTCCATATTGGATACAATGCCCTCAAAGGCTGTTTTAAAGCTACCAGACCCATTGTCCCGCTCGTACTTTACCCTGATTTCCTCTCCTCTTGTACCAAATAGTAAAAGCCCTATCAGGTCATCACTGAGGTCTGAGACTGGCTTGTCCAGGCTGAAACCATAATGCTTTGACAATGCATTTATATACATCCGCGCCATACTATTTCCGTTTTCCACGTTCCATCCAGGGGCCTTAATAGCCCCTTCTTTTAAGGACAAAGACTTGTCCGGAATTATTGTGTCAGGATCTATTTCCATAAGCGTGCCAAGCCCTGAGCATCTTTCACATGCCCCATAGGGATTGTTGAATGAAAACATCCTGGGAGTAAGCTCTTCTATGCTCACGTTACAGTCAGGACATGCATATTTCTGGTTGAACATAAGGTCTTGGCCATTTATCACATCTACCACTAGCAGCCCATCACTCAGGGATAAGGCTGTCTCCAGTGAGTCCGTCAGCCTTTGCTCAATGCCCGGCTTCACAACCAGCCTATCCACAACGACCTCCAAGGTGTGCTTTTTGTTTCTCTCAAGCACTATATCTTCGGAAAGCTCCCGCATTTGTCCATTAACCCTGACCCGAACATAGCCCTCCTTCCTGACCCTATCTAGCAGCTTGATATGCTCACCCTTCTTGCCTCTAATAATAGGGGCTAGAAGCTGTATTCTCGTACCCTGGTCAAGAGCAATTATGGCATCCACCATCTGGTCTACAGTTTGCTGTGATATCACCTTGCCACATTTGGGACAATGGGGTATACCAATCCGGGCATACATGAGCCGCAGGTAGTCATAAATCTCTGTAACAGTTCCTACAGTAGAACGCGGGTTGCGACTGGTGGTTTTTTGGTCAATGGAAATAGCCGGTGACAAACCCTCGATAAGGTCCACATCGGGCTTGTCCATAAGGCCTAGGAATTGTCTTGCATATGAGGACAATGACTCAACATAGCGTCGTTGTCCCTCTGCATATATTGTGTCGAATGCCAAGGATGACTTGCCTGAGCCACTAATACCTGTCAAAACAATAAGCTTATTTCTGGGTATCTCAACATCTATGCTTTTTAGGTTGTGTACTCTCGCACCCTTTATAATGATTTTATCCTTAATCATCAACATCCCCTATCCTCTTTTTCAATTCTACGATTCGATCTCGCAAACTAGCAGCCTTTTCAAACTCTAGGGTCTTTGCTGCTGCTTTCATCTGCCTTTCAAGCCTAGCAATCTGCTTCAACATCTCATCTAGGGAAAGAGACTTGTCTATGTCATAATCTACCTCTACCTCAGCCACCCTCGTAACCTCCATGGTTTTCTGTATGTTTTTAATAATCGTTTGTGGCTCTATATTATGGGTCAAATTATATTCAGTCTGCATTTCTCTCCTGCGCCTTGTCACATCAATAGCCCTTTCCATCGAATTGGTGATCCTATCGGCATACATTATTACAGTCCCATTGATGTTTCTGGCTGCCCTACCAATAGTTTGAACCAAAGATGTCTCTGAACGTAAAAATCCTTCCTTGTCCGC
>DASRNC010000244.1:0-2603 GCA_035647595.1 Bacillota bacterium
ATGCATACTATACCATATATGTGCGGAGAAACTGAACATAATTTTTAATGTTTAATGAATAGTTCGTGTATAGGCTAGACATAGGATGTCCCTAGATTTGATATTCTTTTGCAGCAGTGAAAATTTTGCCCATAAATAAAAATCGGCATAGTCCATATCCTACCGACTCTGCCGATTAATCTTTTTGGTTATAGCTCTTAGGTGTGGTCCACCTAGTCTTGCCTTGAATGGCTACCTGTCAACAAGGGCAAACATTATCTCGCCTTCGGTGGCAACCTCACCATCAACCCAGGCCTTGACAGTGGCCTTCCCAATTGGCCCCTTTACCCTATTGACTGCGACCTCCATATCAAGCCGGTCACCAGGTATAACCTGCTTTCTAAACCGTAGCTTGTCTATCCCTGCAAATAATGCAAGCTTTTCTTTGTATTCATTGCAACTTAATATTGTTATAGCACCCAGCTGTGCCAACGCCTCAGTAATTAGGACCCCAGGCATAACCAGATAGTCTGGGAAATGCCCTTGGAAAAATGGTTCATTTGCGCTTACGTTTTTGTAGCCCCTTGCCGATACTCCGGGCTCTAGCTCTAGTACCCTATCAACTAAAAGAAATGGATACCTGTGGGGTATTCTCTTCATAATACCATTTATGTCAATACTCATCTAAAATTATCAATCTCCTTAAGCCCAAACTTTAACCAGCTAGCAGCTGAAAATTGTGCCATGTGCCTTATCTTGAAACAGTCTGCTTCCTCTGTTCGAATACTGCAGTATGGTTGTATATATCCAAGGATTCTAGAGCACGCCCCGTACCAAGGGCAACTGCTGAAATAGCATCCTCTGCCAGATATATAGGTATCTGGGTCCTATCAAAAAGGGCCTTGTCCACACCGTAAAGGAGTGAGCCTCCGCCGGTAAGCAAAATACCCTGTTCGCATATATCCGATGAGAGCTCAGGTGGCGTCCTTTCAAGAGCCGAGCATACAGCCTCTATTATAGCTGAAACGGGCTCGGAAAGTGCATCTAGCATATCCTCCGATGTGACTGTAATCGTCTTTGGGAGGCCTGATACCATATTGCGCCCTGTCACGTCCATTGAGGTGACCTCTGTACGGGGAAAACCACACCCTACTTTGATTTTTAACTCCTCCGCAGTACGTTCACCTATCAATATATTATGCTTCTTGCGCATATATCTTATTACGCTTTCATCAAAGTCGTTACCAGCAATCTTTATTGATTCGGTAAGAACAGCACCACCTAAGGATATAACTGCTATATCTGTGGTACCGCCGCCGATATCTACTACCATGTTGCCACAGGCCTTGGATATATCCAAGCCAGCACCTATAGCAGCCGCGATAGCCTCTTCAATAATATATGTCTTGCCTGCGCCGGCCTCTGCTGCGGCCTCGAGGACAGCTCGCTTTTCCACCTCTGTTACACCACTAGGAACACATATAACAACCCTAGGTCTACCAAACAATCGTCTACCAGCAGCCTTTCTAATAAAATACTTTAGCATAGTTAAGGTAGACTCATAATCTGAAATAACACCGTCTGACAAGGGACGTATGGCAACAATATTGCCAGGAGTCCTGCCCAGCATCCTACGTGCTTCCTCACCAACTGCTAGAATCGTATTTGTATTTTTGTCCTTGGAAATGACTGAAGGCTCCTTTAAAACAATACCCTTACCCCTGACATAGACCAGAATGGTTGCTGTGCCGAGATCAATACCTATATCTCTAAATCCGAACAAACCTATAGCACCTACTTCCCCTGTATTTAATACAACTATACCAAATAAATGAAATAAAACAATAGATAAATCTTTTATAGGATTCTAGCTTACTTTTAAAATACCTCTTTTATATATGAGTTTATTTGTAAATAGCCAAGAAAAGGGCTTGTTTGCGCTAATTGACTACAAACAAGCCCGAAATCCTACATATACACTTTATATAAACAGTTTTTAACTCTCACCTTCTGTATATTATAAGCTTAACAAGAATTGTACAGCTACTCAATACCCTTTGCTATTCTATACTTGTTACGGGTTGCACGTCCGCCCCTTATGTGTCTTTCAGCTTTATTTTGTCCCAGTACTTTCTTTACCTCTTCTGAAATAGCGGGGTTTATCTTCGGAAGGCGTTCCGAAACATCCTTGTGTACTGTACTCTTGCTAACCTTGAAAACCTTAGCTGCCTCTCGTACTGTTGCCTTTGTTTCAATAATATAGTTGGCGATTTCAACAGCCCTTTCCTCAATATAATCCTTCAAAGTCCAATCCCCCCCTAACAATTCCTGCCCGAGACTGCCCTATGGTATACGGCTCGCTGACAGTATCTGCTCTTATGGTTCTTAACTAAGCTAGAACCTCATATATAAAATAATTATGCAGACTTAATGAGATATAGACTGAAAAAAGTAAAGTCCGGAAATAATTCCGGACTTTCATTAAATGGACAATACCGTCCCTATCATATATGGCTCCTGCCTTATTTGTTTATGTAATCCATGGGGTCCTGGTGGTCACCATCATGCAAAACTTCAAAATGAAGGTGGCTTGGGTCAAGAACCTCAAAGGCTGCTGTCTGACC
>DASRNC010000245.1:0-16545 GCA_035647595.1 Bacillota bacterium
CTACGAGGACCTTCATTACGATTATTTCCCTTTCTTCTCCATGGCATCCACATTCAGAATTGCCACAGCTGTCTTGGTCACACTTGTCCTCGTCATCCTGCTCATCAGCGGCAACTAGTAAAGCGTATTCCTCTTCCTCGTATAAAAAATAGTCTAAAAGCTCTAATTTAATTTCATCGCCCTCATCGTTGGTGAAAATGAGCATATTTCTTTCTTCATTCATAGGCAATACCTTCCTTTCACTTTTTTACTATTGTACCTTATCTTTTCACCATAAACAATGATTTAGTCAAAAAAGTGTGGTATTATATCGCTATTATGTAAGCTATGCTTGAGGGTTTTGCAAAAAGCATTTGCTTTATTCACTTGTAGAGTGTCAGCATTGGCTTTTGTATAGGCTTTTCCCTGTAACAGGGGTGGGGGTAGATGGTCTCCTTTTTACGCCTAAGTACAATACGGTCTAGCTCATAGGCCTCATGCTTGGTATCCCTACTATAATAGCACTTGACGATATCGCCGTTTTTAATGTCAAAGCGACTGGGCTTCTTATTAAATTGGGAATATGTTTTTACCAGGTAAAATTTGCGGGCAAAGCCGCTGCCGAGATTGTCCAGGTCAGACTGGAGGGAAAACTGGCAGATGTAAAATCTCATACTACCGGCCCGGCGGTATATGTGTTTTACCACCAGGTAATCATGGATTATTCTTTTGTATTCCTCGTAGATGTTTACCCGTCTCATAAAAGGTCACTCCTTTAAAAACTCTTAGAGATAGGTATTTGATATTTCCCAAAGTTTACCTTTATTTCCCCGTTTTCTTTTTTGTCGGAAGATGAAGTGTATTGCATAAGCCCTACGTCTAAAATATATGAATACTATAGGAGGTATTATATGAAAAAATTATATCGTTCTAACGTAGATGTCAAGATTTCAGGAGTCTGTGGCGGTATCGCAGAGTATCTTTCCATTGATGTAACCATAGTGCGTCTGATTTGGGTATTGGCTATATTTGTTGGAGGTACAGGCCTTCTAGCCTACCTCATAGCCATGCTCATAATGCCAAACCGTAATGTCTATCATGGATCCGGCAGTGGGGCAGGGCAGGGACCAAGTGGCGGACAAAGCGGTCAAGAAGGTGAGCAAGCCGCCAATCACGAGGAGACGGTGGTAGTTGATGGGGACGGACAAAGGGTAGGGGCAGACAGGGGTAAGACCAATTCCATGCTGATAATAGGTGCCATCCTAATATTTTTTGGTACCATTAGCCTTCTATCTAAGTCCTTCCCTGATTTATGGGGCCTTTTCAAGACATATTTCTGGCCAGTAACCCTTATTTTTGCCGGTCTCTTGGTCTTAATTGGTGCTATAGGCAAAAGACAATAGAGCCCAAGCTAAGTCCTATATAGACTATGCCGGGCTCTAGTATAGTATCTTCACCATGCTCTGTTTACGGGCTTTTCTTTACTACCAGCTTATCCTACAATTGCCAGCCCTTAAACAGGCTTATTTTTTTATTCCTCTGGAAATATCTTAGCTGGTTCCGAAGCCAAGGCATCAGGTAGTGGTCTACTCCAAGCACCCTACCGGCTCCTGCAAACATAGCAAAGGATACCCAGATATACCACCAGTCATGAATACCTGTGCTGAGCAAAAAGTTTACATTCATGAGTATGGAGGCTATTGCAGCCAAGAAGGTAAACATACCGACTATAAATAGTAGGCCGAGTGCCAGCTCACCCATTATAATCATTCTTTGAAATAACAAACTATTGGGGTATACAAGGTTTTCTACAAAGGATACATACCAGCCCGGCGTATTCTCCCCTATAAGGGGTATCAAGCCGTTTCCCACTTCTTCAGCCAGGCCTGTAGCCGCAGAGGCTGCATCAGGAGTTGCCCCGCTCATAGCGCTGTCACCAAGGACAGTCTGCGCCCACCATCCGCCATCTATTTTTTCGATAGCTGACATGAGCCATTTATAACCTAGGTAAAGCCTAAGTGGGACAAGCCAAAACTTAAAGCTCCGCTCCCTAGCATGACTTATGGCTGACTGTAATATAAAACCATAATTCCTTTTCGTATCAAATATCTGATGATTTAGATAAGTCCAACAAAGTTCAAGGCCACCGAGTCCAAATAGGTAGTGCAAATTGACCAGGTGCTTTACTATAATGGCAAATATACCTGACATCCTGGGCATGCCCCTAAGCTCTGCTACACCGTACAAGGACCCAATTGAGACCATGGTACCATGGAGGTTGGCCTTAAGCTTACGCTTTTCTTGTCCCTGTATATCAGCAGCAATATTTTGGGAGGCAAGTTTGCCAGAGAGCATTGCAGTCTCCACAAGGGCAGGCAAGGTTTGCCCATCCTCATCTACAAACTCCATATTGTCGCCTGCTGCATAAACATAAGGGTATTCGACGGTCTGGCAATACTGGTTTACTACTATACGGTTACGGCTCCCAACTGTGACCCCGAGCTCATTGACAAGTGTTTTTGTTTGAATGCCCCCGGTCCATATAAGGGTAGATGTCTTAATCGTTTCCCCGCCCTCCAGGCTGACAGACCTCTTGGTTACCTCTGTGATGGCTGAGTTTACCAAGACTTCGACGCCGCGCCTTTCCATATACCTTACAGCCCTACTAGCAGACTTGTCAGTTAGGTTGGTCAATATGGTAGGCAGGGCCTCAGCTACAACCAGCCTTACCTCCTTGCGGTCAAGGCCATATTCTCGGCAGAGGGTCTTGGTCCATTGCATGAGTTCACCTATGGTCTCTATCCCTGTAAAGCCGCCCCCGCCAACAACTATGGTTAGCAGTTCTCTGCGTTTTTCCTCATTTTTCTCCCCAGATGCCTGCTTGAACATATTTCTGATATGTTGACTAATGCTTTTAGCATCATCTAAGGACCAAAGGGTAAAGGCATTTTCCTCAAGACCAGGGATCTCGTAAAAGGCTGGCTCACTGCCTATGCCAGCGATAAGGTAATCAAAGCTATAAATCTGGTCCTTGGAGTAGAGCTTTTTAGCTGCAAGATCTGCCCTACTGATCCTATCCTGCACAAACTTGACCCCTGTATATTGAAGAATATGGTCTATTGAAACCTTAACACCAGTAGACTCAACCCTGCCTCCGGCGACCTCGTGAAGCCCTGTAAGCAGTGTATGATGCTCGCTTTGGTCAATCAGCATTATTTCTACATCATTCTGCTTTCTGAGCTTTTTATGCAGATTTTTAGCCGCTTCAAGACCGGCATAGCCTGCACCGAGAACAATAATACGCTTCATAAATGTACCTCCATATATTTTTCTGTAATACTCTTTTAAATACCCATATTTCCTTGGCTCAAACTTTTCCACCCCCCTTGTTCACTTTATTGGGTGCTTATGATAGTATAAAAGTGCAATTTAGTCTAAGGAGCTTGAACATATGAGACTATACTTTAAGTTTGGCGATATATTTGTCTATATATTCATTGCCCTAATAATAGTTGGCAGCTTTCTAGGCCTGTCTATTATAGGAGCAGACGCTAATCATCTACAGGTCACCATAAGGGTAGGTGAGGAGACAATTGGCACCTATGGCTTGCCAGCTGGCGATGAGGAAAAAGAAATCAGGGTAGATAGTGGCGATGGCCAATACAATATAGTTATTATAGCCAGCACAGGTACATATGTAAAGGAGGCAAATTGCCGGGATGACGTATGCGTTCGCTGGGGCAAGATAAACAGGCCAGGACAGACTATAGTATGCCTGCCACACAGACTAGTTGTAAGTATTATTGGAGAAGGGAATGAGCCAGCTGTGGATGACATATCATCCTAGGCGGCCTATATACAAGAATGAAAAACGTAAGGAAAATGGTATATCTAGCGATAATAATATCCTTGGCCCTGGTCATCAGTTATTTTGAGCAATTTATCCCTCCCTTGGCACCAGGCGCAAAACCAGGCTTGGCCAATATCATGACTCTTGTTACCATCAGCATGTTTGGCTTTAAAGAGGCCCTAGTTGTCACCCTTATCAGGTCTCTTCTAGGGGCTGTCATGGCGGGTAGCCCTACGGGCATATTATTTAGCATGTCTGGAGGAATACTCTCTACCTTGATAATGAGCGCAATGTACCTAAAGCTTAGAAGGTATTTTTCTATCATGGGCATAAGTACTGCTGGCGCAGTCTTTCACAATATAGGCCAGCTAATGGTTGCATCCCTTGTATACGGCACATTTGGCATTATGTTTACCTACCTGCCCGTCCTAATGATATCGGCCATCATAACGGGTAATTTCGTGGGCTTAGTATCAAGATATATAATAAACTTACTTGTGGTAAAAAGAGCCTTGTCGACCTAGTATTTGCAGGAGAGTGAATAAAAAGAGATGGGAATATGGAAAAGACACATAGATATATATGAGGAATTATCTTTAGTTGATACCTTCATCAGGGAAAGCCTAAAATCAAATCAAAGGGTCTTAGACCAGGCCCTTAAGGACTTACTCAACAGGGGTGGCAAAAAGCTTAGGCCAGCGCTTTTATTGTTGGCCGCTCAATTTGGCCAATACGACAGGAGGACTATCATCCCCCTGGCCTCTGCAGTAGAGATTTTACATATGGCGACCCTGGTACATGACGATGTTATAGACGAATCCGACCTAAGAAGGGGACGGCCAACAACGGGGAGCCGGTTTGGCAATGACGTTGCCGTATTTACCGGTGATTTTTTGTTTACGAGGGCATTCTCCCTTATCACAAGGACTACATCGCCAGACAATATGCACCACCTGGCCTATGCAATAAAGGCAATATGTGAAGGGGAGATAGACCAATTTGAAGCAAGATATAAAAGTGACATATCCTCTATCAGCTATTTAAAAAGGATAGCCAGGAAAACAGCCGTCTTGTTTTCTTTAAGCTCCTATGTTGGTGCTGTGGAGGGAAAATGCAGCAACAATGAGGCAAAACTCCTTAAAAAACTGGGCCATGACTTTGGTATGGCATTTCAGATAACCGATGATATTTTGGATTATTCAGGAGATGAGTCAGACCTGGGCAAGCCACTGCTTAGCGACTTTCAGCAGGGCGTATACACCCTGCCAGTCATCTATACCTATGAAAATGATAAATACGAGGATAGGATAAGGAACTATATGGGCAGGGATGACCTTGAACCAGAGGAAATAATCAAGGTGGGCCAGCTAGTTGAGCAAGGTGGTGGACTTGACTATGCAAGGGGGATGGCAAGGACCTATATCGAGAGGTGTCGCGACCACCTAAAAGACCTGCCTGATAAGGAGGCCAAGGGCCCTATAGGGGAGCTTTTAGATGAACTCATCGGCAGAAAACGCTAGGATAAAAAATGGCTCTTTACAAAAGTCATATATTTGGCTATAATGTAACTTGCCCTTAAAGATGTGGGGGTATAGCTCAGCTGGCAGAGCGCTTGACTGGCAGTCAAGAGGTCTGGGGTTCAAGTCCCCATATCTCCACCATTATATTACTAAAACCCGCTTTTAAAGCGGGTTTTAGTTTTTTCGGGCTTATGTTAGGGCTTATGTTCGGGCTTGTGTTAGGGCTTGTTTTTAGGGGATTTCCCTTGGAGCTTTACTCAGTTACTTGTGCGTATGCAGAGATTTTACGAATTGGAGAAGTTATTAACATGGATGTCAGGTAGGAGATAATGACAATGCACACTCCAAATAAGGCGATATAAACAGGAGTAATAATATAGCTGGCCTTCATAATACCCATTGATCTTTGAGCAACCGACATGATTGCATTTGTTTGCGTAATTCCAATAATGCTACCGATGACAACCCCCAATAATATTGGAGGAAGAAAGCTCAAAGAAAGCTGATGCATAAGCTGTGGTGTTGTAAAGCCAATGGCCTTATAGATGCCAAGCTCACGTTTCCTGCGAATAACTGATGAAGAAATAACAAAATATAAAATAAGAATCACGACAGCTATGGTAACAATTAAAATCGCAACCCCAATTTTAGAAACTATGGAGATATAGGCGCCCATACCAATTTGCATTTGCTGGTCCATATCAATGGTAACCAATAACTGAGCGTCATATAGCCTTTCAATTGTCTTTACATATTCCCCAGTATTAGTACCTTCATTTAAATATATTTGCAAGGTTTGCTGCTTAAAACCTGGAGAAAGCTTTAATAGACCATCCCTTGTAATGGATGCATTCATACCTCCCATGTTGGCACCTTGTGATAAACCAGTAATCAGATAATTATCCTCAGTATCACCCACTTTTACCGTCACCCTGTCGCCAATTGTTTTGTCTATCATGTCTGCAAAATGCCCAGCGATAACAATTTCATTACTATGGAGAGGATATCTGCCCTCATAGACTGAATTTGTTTCTTTTGTAGAATAATCATCCATTATATAAACACTTACTGAATTGTTATCAATATCGACTTTGGCTTCATCAATAAACTGGGCTTTTCTCACGTCGTCCATTTTTCTAATATTGTCTATGAACTGCCTTGGATCGGTATCGGCCTTTAAGATTGTCATTATATCTGAAATTTCTAAACCAGGTGTTTCTGCAAATGCTGTATTATCGATCGCAGTATTATAGAACATGACAACAGCAAAGGTTGATGCAAAGGTAACGGCAGTTATTATGACCCCTATCATAATGCTTTGCTTAATGTTTTGGAGCATGGATTTAATTGCCAAAACAATTGACAAGCTGCCCTTTGCAGTGCTAAGGGGTATATGATTTTTACGGAAACTATGTGTTGTAATTCCGCCACGGAGGGCAACAATAGGATTCAGTTTGCTAATGCGCCTTGCTGCTATGGCAGCAACATTTGTTACAATGAGTAGAATGATAAATAAGGAGATGCAACTGATCGCTAGATCAAACCCCTGTACCCACTTAAGGCCGGATTGCTGCGCGAATACATCTGACAAGGCTGGTGTAGTTAAATAGGACAATAAGATGCCAATTATGCTACCGACAAATGCAATGGATATAAACTGTATTACAACTGATAGAATGATTTGCCCGCTCGTATAACCAATTGCCTTTAAGGCACCGATTTTTGTTGTGTCGTCCTCTATACTATTGCCAATTCTAAACCTGACAGCGAATAAGCAAACCGCTGAGATAATGGCTGAAAAAGCTATAACCATAACCGACACAATGCTTGCCATCATAATGCGGGACAGCTTTACTAGTGATAAATCCAAGCTGAATAATGCATTTGTAAAATCTGATGATGAAGATAAGTCTTCTGCTTGAGTCAGATTTTTAATTCCTGTTTCAACTTCTTTGTTTACCTTTTTTAAATTGGCAAAAATTAGGGTTGCTCGATTTGTATCACTTAGCTCACTTGTAACTTTTTGATACGTTTCATGTGGCAAGTATAATCCTAAAAGGCCTGTTTCTGCTGAGCTAAAATAAGCATCTTCTATAAATCCTTTTATTGTGAAGGTAAACCTTTCTTCTTTAAGTATCATTTCAAACTCATCATTTAGCTTGTAGCCACCATCAAGTTGATAAAGATAGGGAAGGTAGATTGACATTTCATCGGTAGGCAAATGTGCACCAATAAACTTCCATTTTGACATGTTACGGGGCTTATTGGCATCGTTTAAGAGAAAGAAGCCCGCCCGAACGTTGTCATTATATTTTGTTTGAGCACTCACCCAAAAGGAGTCTTCTTTTTGAGTGTTTAGCACGTTTTCGTTATTATTGATGTAGGCTTCTACCTGGTCGTTATATAAGCTACTTGACATAAGGTAGTACACATTTGATGTATTTAGTTCATTTGTTGTTTTTGTAAAGAAGCTGCCAAAGTTAACAAAGATAAGTAATCCAATATTTAATAACATGGCAGAGATTAGAAACATGATGGATATAGAAACTGCGCTACCTTTGCTTTTGCGAATGTTTGCAAGGCTTAACAAAAATATTTTATTCACACTACCACCCCATCTCAAGGAGGAAGGACCGAAGCTTATCGTGCCTAGCTCTGTCGCCACTTACATACCTGCCCAGCTCACAGACCCCATGAATCACACCGTCGCGCATGTATAAAATTCTTTTCCCACGTCTTGCTGATTTCAAGTCATGAGTAACCATAATAATGTTTTGGCCCTTATTGTTGACTTCAGTTAATACATCAAGTGCCGTGTTTCCCGCGGTTGAGTTAAGAGAACCTGTAGGTTCATCGGCAAATACTATTTTTGGTTCATTTATCAATGCTCTTACGATTGCAGCTCGTTGTGCTTCGCCGCCGGACAATTGAGCCGGAAATTTTCTCCATATGCTTTCGTCTAGTCCGACCTGTGTTAGCAATTCTTTTGCCCTTGCCGAAACTGCCTTTCGGTCTTTACTAACTAGCAAACCGCTGACAAGAATGTTATCAAGTATGCTCATGTTATCTAGAAGAAACATTTGTTGAAAAATGAAACCGCAGTTGAGTCTACGAAAGACAGCAAGCTTATCGTTAGATAATTTGGTAAGTTCAGTGTCTAAAAACCTGATGGTTCCTAGAGTTGGCTTATCCATGCCCGACAAGGCATAAAGAAGGGTTGATTTTCCGGCTCCTGAGGACCCCATAATTACTGTAAAATCTCCATCATATATTTCGATGTCAAGATTTTTAAGTACATGCTGTTGGATACCTCCGCTAGAAAAGGTTTTGCATAGCTTGCTTGTTGATAATACTATATTGCTCATAATCATACTCCTTTCAGCTGGCAAATCTAATTTACAACCCTATTATACTTACCAACCCTTAACAGGTCTTTAATCAATCCTTAACCAATCCTTAAATCTTTTTACGCAATGAGCAATTTTATTTTAACTTCAAATCCATCGATTGTTTTACTGCATTCAATGTCGCCGGACATCTTGTTCATAAGGTACTTTGAAATATATAAACCAAGACCGGCACCGCTTTTCCCAACTGCATTTTTAGCACGGTAATATTTATTGAATAGCAGGGGTAGGTCATCATCTAATAGACCTAATCCGAAATCCTTAAAAAGTATTTCAAGATAGTTCTCCTTAATACGACTTGAAACCTCGATAGACGTGTTAGCATATTTATAGGAGTTACTAATTATATTATCAATTACTTGTGCTAGTCGTAATTCATCCACTAAAATAATGCATTCGGAGATACCCTTGAAAATAACCCGCTTGTTGTAATCTACATTTTTGATCAGATCATTTAATAGTTGACTTGATTGCTCTGTGGCAGTTGCTTTTAACTCTTGTAATTCCTCTAATGTTGCATCAAACATATTTGTGATTAAGGAATCAATTTGGTCAGCCTTTGCAATGACTATTTCGAGTTGTTTCTTTTCATTCTCTATATTAGACTTTGTATGCATTAACTCACAAACAGCCTTTATTGATGAAACTGGCGTTTTAATGTCATGGCTTAATGAAGCAACAAGTTCCTTTTTACTTTGATTTGCCATTCTTTCGCATTCCCTGGCCTTATCCAGTTCTACTCGCATTAGATCAAAGCTTTCAGTAAATGCTCCAAACAGATTGTTTTTATCCATATCTAGTGGCGTGTCTAGCTTGCCTTCCGCCACATTACGGGCAAAGCCTTGTAACCTTCTAAAGGGGCGGAAAATGGCCCTATCAATATATGTAGCATAGGCAAGACAAAAGGCGCTAGCAGTAAACACGACAAACAAAGCAAAGGCAAGTAAGTGATTCCGGTATTTGTTCCATATTTCATCTGAATTATTGTAAATGATTAATTTCCCTAACATCTTATTATCAGCCTTGATGTCGACAATGGTATCTCGATGGCTTATGGCAGAATCAATAGTTTCATTTAGACCAGGGCGTGTTGCCTTAAGCAATTTACCACTGTTATCAATCACGACATAATCAAGTCCATATTGCAAGCCCTTGTGTTCAGACAGACCTAGCTCTCCCCATTGCATGGCATAAGACTCTGCAATATCGTTTACTGCAACAAGATCAATTTTACCTCCGGTTTGATTAGGCAGAGCAAAAAGAACCACACAGGTGCTGACAGATAAAATAATTAAAACCGAAATAATTAATTTTTTAATATTCATCGAAAGTTATTCCCCTCTAAACACATAACCTGTGCCCCATACCGTTTTAATGTAGGATGGTTTGTTTGGATCATCTTCAATTTTTTCGCGCAATCTTCTTATATGTACATTTAGGGTTCCATCCCCTGTAATTCCGCCACCCCAAACCTTGCTAAACAATTCTTCTTTTGAGATTGTACGGTTTTTGTTTTGAACCAAATGCGTTAACAACTTATACTCCATGGCTTTTAATTTAATTTCACTATCATTTTTCAAAAGTCTTTCAAGGTTTGTATCAAGTATAAAGTTGTCAAATTTTATTGTGCCGTCTTCCTTACCCCTATATCTTTTTAAAACAGCCTTTACTTTTGCCAGCAAAATGCTCAGTGAATATGGCTTTTGAATATAATCGTCCCCGCCAATATTGAGTGCAAGCAGTATGTCATCATCACTAGTCCTAGCACTAATAAAAAGAATGGGGGTATCCACAGTATTTCGGAGCTTTTTGCATATATCAAATCCTGATGAATCCCCTAAATTGATATCTAAAAGGATTAAATCGGTTTGGTTTTGAGCTAGAAAGTCGAAACACGCCTTTTCATCTGCCGCCCAAAATGTCTTAACCCCAAACATATTGAAGTATTCGCAGGTGCTAAGCGACAATGCTTCTTCATCGTCTACAATTAAGCAATCAAATTTTGACATTTTTTCCTCCCCATAGGTATGTTTTACCTCTAGCCTGATTATATCACCTTACTGTATTAAACAAAACTTACCCTAAAATGCACCTGTATTATTAGGAGTTTCCAATCTTATCTGGTAAAATAAACATGATTCCAGTACAATGATAAAACATAAAAAAGAATAATCAAAATTCAAGGTTGTATTGCCTTACGAAAGGTATTGACATGAAGAAAGATAAGAAAAAATATATATACTAGGTTACTGATAACTCCTAATTTGTTATTTAACATTTTTTAAGTAGCAAGCATAACATGATATAAGGTTAATACTTAATTAGGAGGCAAAAAAACTATGGATTATTATGATGACTTTCCCTACAACCCGTATTCATGCAGAGGTCTGTGCGATAACGGATATGATGATTACTCTCAACCATACTATTATCAACAACCAATGGTTTCAAGAGAGCAACCATATCCGCCATACCCCCGTCCCCCCTATCCACCAGGACCAGATCACCCCTGTCCACCTAAACCATACCCACCAAAGCCACATCCGCCAAAGCCAGTATGTCCGGATGTAAGAGATGACTACTATACCTATCCACAAAACCTGGTAGGAGCCTTGGAGTCGATAGCCATGATTGTTGCAGGTGAGTGCCATGATGAATTTTTCCTCAATGCCATGATAAAAATGGCCCCCACAAAATACGACAAGGATGCAATTGCAGGTATGCTATCAGACATGGAAAAGCATATGGGCCTGCTAAGGCATATCTATTGCCAGCTAGCAGGAGAGAGACTGCCAAAGTGCAAGGATGGCAAGTATGAAAAGCCAAAGACATATTGTGATGGTATTGAAAAGGCCTTTATGAAGGAGATAGCAAAAGTAGAGAAGTATCGCAAAATACTTTTTGCTATGAGTGACAAACGCCATATGAATATGATGACTGAGCTTGTCACCGACGCCCTAATCCATGTAGACAAGTGGGACCATCTCTATGCGAGGAATGAGTTTAAAAGGTAATCATATAAGCAGATAGACCCTATAATTTGCAGGTGGAAATCCTCCAGCTTAAGGTAGACTGAAATACTTAATATGGAGGATTTTTTTCTTGCGATTAGCTATACTTGTTTACTACAATATATTTTGGTGGTAAAATTGGGTAGACTAAAATTATCATACTAGATAGGAGCGAATTATCTTAATGAACAGCGTGATTAACGTAACTGTATGGAACGAATTTCGTCATGAAAAGACGGATGAGCCTGTCAAGGAGGTCTACCCCGAGGGCATTCACACTACTATAGCTGACTTTTTAAAGGCTTCTGCAAACATAAGGGTACAGACGGCTACACTAGACGAGCCTGACCATGGCTTGACCGACCAGGTGCTTGACTCAACAGATGTCCTGATCTGGTGGGGGCATATAGCCCACCATGAAGTTAGAGATGAAATCGTAGACAAGGTACACAAAAGAGTACTTGAGGGCATGGGCCTTGTCGTCCTGCATTCGGGACATATGTCCAAAATATTTATAAAGCTTATGGGGACAACTTGCGACTTAAAGTGGCGCGAAATGGAAGAAAGGGAACGCCTCTGGGTAGTAGAGCCTAGTCACCCTATAGTAGAGGGTATTGGAGAATACATAGAGTTGCCCCATGAGGAAATGTATGGTGAGCACTTTGATGTGCCAGCGCCTGACGCACTAGTATTTATCAGCTGGTTTGCAGGGGGCGAGGTATTTCGCAGTGGCTGCTGCTACAACCGCGGCAAGGGAAAAATATTCTACTTCAGACCCGGCCACGAGTCACTACCGACCTATCACAACCCCGATATTCAAAAGGTTATTGTCAATGCTGCAAGGTGGGCTGCACCCACAAAGGGCCCTAGCCTATCCTTTGGCCATAAGCCAAACCCCATTGAGGATATAAGCTAAGGAAATAATGCAAGAAATAATAAAGGGAATACACCCATTTATATAAGATACATATACTGTAGTGTAAGAGAAATGATGTCGTAGTTTATATATTTGCCAGACTTTCATTTACTATATTGCTGGCTGGCTTATGGTTCTAATCTTACAATAAAAAGGAGGTATATGTATGGGTTTATTTGGTGGCAGAGACGATGATAGCTTATTATTCTTCTTCCTACTACTTGTTATCTTCTTCTGCAACTGCGGATTGTTTAGTAGTGGCTCCGAGCTACTCTTCTTCTTCCTGATACTCGTTATATTGTTCAGTGGAGGTAGGATGTTCCGCGGATTTGGTGCAGGAGCCTAGTTGCAATAAACGAAGGAGGGGTCACTTTATATAAGGTGGCTTCTCTTTTTTGTGCCATTTTATACCTTTACTGCCCCTTATATGATGGTTTTTTTTAGTTACTCAAGAAAACGTTTGACAAAAGGCTGGGCCTAGAAGTATAATACATGTGAACATATGAACAATCATTCATATGACAAGGGGGATAATAAACCTATGTCAAGAGAGAAAAAGGATACCTGCGCTGTCCAATGTATACATGAGGATATAGTAGCAGAGGTTAAGAAAAACCGTATGTCTGCAGAGAGAACAGATGGGCTTCAAAGACTCTTCAAGGTCCTAGGCGATGCTACCAGGCTGTCAATAGTCCAAGCATTGCTCATATCGGAGATGTGTGTTTGTGATATAGCAGCTTCACTTGGCATGAGTCAATCGGCAGTCTCGCACCAGCTTAGGGTCCTAAAGGCTGCATGGCTTGTCAAAAATCGCAGGGAGGGCAAACAGGTTTATTATTCTCTGGATGATGACCATATTACACAATTGCTTGAAATCGGAATAGAACACATTAATCATCAATAGGGGGGTTCACCTGGTGGGTGGTGCATTTAAAAAGAAATTTATCTTAAAAGGATTAGGCTGTGCCAATTGTGCAGCCAAGATAGAGGACAATATAGGTCGTCTGGACGCGGTAAACATGGCAAGTGTAAACTTTGCAGAAGGTAGCCTGACTATAGAGCTAGCAGGCAAGGATAGGTACCCACAAACACTAGCGCAGATAAGGAAAATGGTTGACTCAATTGAGCCGGGAGTCAAGGTGTCAGACCATGACGGAGCAGAGGACCAGCCTAAGTTTTTTACCCGTGAGCGGATTTACCTGGTCGTAGGTATTCTGCTTTTTCTTGGGGGCATACTTGCGCCTCAGGGTCGAATAAAGCCTGCCCTTTATATTGTTTCTTATCTAGTAATAGGTGGGGGAGTCCTTTCAAGGGCTGCCAAAAACATACTAGGGGGTAGGGTCTTTGATGAAAACTTCCTAATGGCTATAGCAACGATTGGAGCCATCGCTATTGGCGAATACCCGGAGGCTGTTTCCGTCATGCTCTTTTACCGCATAGGCGAGCAGTTTCAGGATGCGGCGGTCAACCGGTCGAGAAGGTCTATAAAGTCCCTTATGAACATAAAGCCTGACAAGGCCAACCTGCTAATAGGTGGGCAGGTAAGGACTATAAGCCCTGGCCAGCTAAATGTGGGGGATACAATAGTTGTAAGACCCGGAGAGCGAGTCCCTGTTGACAGCAGGGTGCTAGAGGGTAGCTCTGAGCTTGATGTCTCCGCCTTGACGGGTGAATCCATGCCAGAGAGCGTGGAGGCGGGTGACCAGGTCTTGAGCGGCTCAATAAATACAAGTGGTGCCTTAACATTAGCTGTTGAGAAGCTATTTACCGACTCAACCGTATCAAGGATAATAGACCTGGTGGAAAACGCCTCAGGCAGGAAGGCTCCCACAGAGCAATTTATAACGAGGTTTGCCAGGGTATACACCCCCATAGTTGTCTTTGCCGCTATAGGTCTGGCTACTATACCGCCACTTGTGCTTCCAGCTGCTGTATTTTCAGACTGGCTCTATCGGGCCCTGGTATTTCTAGTAATTTCCTGTCCCTGTGCCCTGGTTATATCAATACCCTTAAGTTTTTTCGGTGGCATAGGAGGGGCCTCAAGGCGGGGCATCCTTGTAAAGGGTGGTTCTAGTCTAGAGGCCTTAAAGGATGTAGCTACAGTTGTTTTTGACAAGACTGGTACCCTTACCAAGGGTGAGTTCGCAGTTGTCGGCCTAAAGCCAGCCCATGGGATTACAAAGGACAGATTATTGGACCTGGCCGCCCTTGGGGAGTATCACTCAAACCACCCCATAGCAAGGTCTATACTTTTATCCTACGGCAAGGAAATTGACCCAGAGAGGATTAGCAGCTATGAGGAAATCCCCGGAAAGGGAATAAAAGCGGTAGTGGAGGGCGAAACCCTTTTAGTGGGTAACATAAGGCTGATGCGGGATCACAATACCCTCCCCCCAAAAGATAATTCTACAGCTGGAATAGCAAGTAAAGCAGTAGCTGAGCTAGCGGCTACAAGCGATGATACATTGGTACATGTAGCCTACGCAGGCAGCTATCATGGATTTCTTGAGATAGGCGACAACCTTAAAGAGGATTCAAGGTCTGCAGTTGAAAAGCTTAGGTCTCTTGGAGTCAACCGGCTAGCAATATTGTCAGGTGATAGGCAGGCTTCTGTCCAATATGCAGCCGAGCGTGCAGGTATAACCGAATATTACCATGGTCTCCTTCCCCATGAAAAGGTAGAAAAACTCGAACAGATAATGGAGGATAAGGGCCCTGGCAAGGTTGCCTTTGTTGGCGATGGCATAAACGATGCTCCAGTCCTTGCAAGGGCTGATGTAGGTATAGCCATGGGAGGTATTGGGTCAGATACAGCGGTGGAGGCTGCAGATGTAGTCCTGATGACAGATGAGCCTACAAAGGTTGCAGAGGGCATAGCACTAGGTAGGCGGACCCATAGGATAGTTATGCAAAACGTCTTTATGGCCCTATCCATAAAGATAATAGTACTGCTCTTAGGTTTAGTTGGCCTAGCTGGCATGTGGGAGGCAGTATTTGCAGACGTGGGCGCCGCTTTGATAGCAGTATTTAATTCTATGAGGGTAGTAAAAAAGTAACAAACAACATATAGGATTCATAAGATATAAGAGGATATATATCCTCTTGTATTTTTTTACTTGCTGGTTTACTTTCTTTATATAAAGGGGGCAGGCAATGTATGTGTGGATCCAATAATGACTATTTCTATAATGATGATAGACCAATTTTAAGACTATGGTCTAGGGGTGAGTATGTACTATATGTGCAGTCAGCCCTAACCGGTGCCGGTTACAATGTAGGGCCCCTAGATGGTATATACGGCCCAATCACCATGCAGGCAGTTATAGACTTTCAGTTAGACAATGGCCTTGTGCCTGACGGTATTGTAGGGCCTATGACCTGGGCAGCAATAGATTTAATTTATCCATAAGGGCCGAGCTTTCGGTCCTTTTTGCACTTTTATGTAAAAAATGAACAAATCGCACTTTACTGAAAACTCTTGTGGCAGGTATACTAAATGTAATCATATTTAGGATAAAGGCCTCATTGATGGACCAAGAACCCGCAGGGTAATTGTGAAATTTATCAAGGGCTGAATAGCCTTTTTTTGGAGAAATCGAAAAGGCAATACTAAAGAACAATAGGAAAGAAAAATCCCACTAGAGCTTTTGCGAAAATGTTTGTGGGATTTTTTTCTTTATATATTGCATAAACTTGGATAGGGTGATATGATAGTGATATCAAAACAATATCACAATTTAGGAGGTAAAACATGAAAGAAAAAATCTTAAAAGCAAGGCCTGGAATGCCCATGCTATTTTTCTTTATTCTACTTTATCTTGGCGCCATAGGCTTAATTGTCCTAGGGGGGTCCCTTATAGCC
>DASRNC010000246.1:0-2120 GCA_035647595.1 Bacillota bacterium
GGCTATAAGGGAAATTAGAACAATAAAGCCATAGGCAAATATCGATATTATCGTAACTACTTTTCTACTCTCTTGCACAGATTGAGCTATATTATTTATATTTATGGGGACCTCCACACCCTCAAGCACTTCCTTTATATCCTCCTCTGCCCTATAGGGATCATCCGCTTTAAAGAACATATTTGGTCCCCACCAAGCATCTAGGTCCTCAGAAATCAATTCATACTTGGAATCCTCATTTATGATCAACAATATAGACCCAGAATTTTCTGAATAGTCACCTATTCCAAAGGGAGCAGTGTCAGCAAAGGCTGCTACTTTTACATCAAACTGTATTATTTTTTCATCGCCATTGGAATAGTTACTGCGATTGAGAGATAATGACTCTCTTGTCTTGTCTTTAAAAATACTAGTATTTAAGTACCTCTTTTGCTCATAATCATAATAATGTTGTCGGTCAATAACAATACCGGAAACTGGACTATTGTCGGCAAATTGTGATTCATCAAGCCCTAAACTATTAATGTACTCAGTAAATGTGTCTTGGTCAACAGCTAGGATGTCTACCCCAACATGGTATCCCTTTTCACCTTCAAGACCAAGACTATTATACTCAAGGGAGGATTTATTTATTTCTCCCCTTTGCAGGTATAAACCACTATATGATGAATCTACTGATGAACCTTGCTTGACACTGTCTAAGGCAAGAATGTTTTCATAGGCCTTATTCATTTTCGAATCACTAAATTGCTCACGTGAGCTAGAAAAGTAATACAAGTCATAATCTACGTCTTCATAAACATTCATTACAGAGTCTGTTAAGTACATGGAAAAGCCTGAGGCGGACACAAATAGGACCACACTTACAAAGAGTGATATTACAGTGCTCCTATAGCGCTTTTTGTTCCTTTTCATGTTTTTAAGTGCCAGATTAGCCTCAATCCCCAGTAGCTTTCTAGCAAGCGCTGAGCTTTTCACCTGTTTGGATTTAAGTTTTATATCAGTTGACTGCCTAATAGCTTCAACGGCAGATATTTTTGTGGCACGCCTGGCTGGTATATGTGCAGAGATTAAGATAGTAATGAGGGCTATTATAGCTGCTATTACCACAGATACCGGTGATACTGATAATGTAATGCTAACATAGACTGATAAAGAAGACATCAGGCCCGCTAATATATCATTTACGAAATATAGAGTTACTCCAATGCCAAAGATCCCTGCCAATAGGCCTAAGGGTATTCCAATTGCTGCTAGAAACATGGCCTCAAAGAAGATCGAATGCTTGACTTGTTTCGTAGTAGCTCCCACGCTTGAGAGCAAGCCAAACTGCTTGGTCCTCTCACTAACCGATATGGAAAATGAGTTGTAGATCAGTGATATAGAGCCCAACATGATTAACAAAATCAAAATAGCGCCTAGGCTGTACAAGACCGCATTAAACCCATCAATATCGCTGACGCCTTGCGTTCTTAGCAGGGCAGAATTATATTCAATGTCCTCTAGTCCAATGGCCAGGTCCTTTTGTATTTTACTTGCTGTATCATAGACTTTACGGGAGTTTGTAGCAGTGAAATAAACACTCAAATCCTTTGCTCCCCCTTTAGGGGCCATATCCATTTCATCAAAATCTTTTAATGTTACAATTGTATATCCTGGTGACGAAAAACCCTCCAGCCTATAGGACAGCCTGTTCATAACTCCAACAATAGTTAAGTCCCTAGAAATAGAAATATCAAGCTCTTCTGGAGTACCATCCTCCATTGTAAAATAACTGTCTCCATATACAATTTCACCGTCTAACACCCTATTGCCTAGGTCTAGATTTAAATTACCGCCAAGGCCTAGCTTGACACCGCCATTTGATATAATATGTTCTGAGATAAGGACCTCATTATCGTTTAATGGCAGTCTACCCTCCACTAGATGAATAGGCCAAGTTTCAAATGCCTCCTCACTAAGCTCCACTAAATATAGATAAGGTTTATACTCATTTATGCTCTCCTCTAGCATGGAATAGCCTACAGATCTAGTAAGGGCAGTCCCATCAACCTCATCCATATCCTTAAGTTTTTTAGCATCCTCATAGCTGATATCATGGACTGCGGCATGCCAATTGC